>NZ_JBBAKG010000049.1:3147-9457 GCF_040403615.1 Haliscomenobacter sp.
GCCATCGTGGCACGTTTCACAAGGCTCAACCCGAACGTGATTTTGAAGCAGACATCACGGATGTCTCTAACTGGTAAGGAACTGTATGAACGAACTTGAAACTTTGTTGAAAACGCATGACTGGGGTCATGCAGGATATGTTACTCGTCCGGCAGTGGATCAAGCCATGCGAGCCACGGCAGGTGCAGAAGCTGCTGCACTGTGGGAAAAATACTGTCCCTGGAGCGAGACCAATGGCGGATACATCAACTGGAGCAAGCGATGAAAGTTTATAAAACATGGGATTTGAGAGCTACTACCCCCTAGGCAAATGAAAAAAGAAGTAAATCATTGACTGGAAAACAAAAACCAGTTATAATATGTCCACACTGTGGAAAATCTGGTGGTGCCCCACAAATGAAGCAATGGCATTTCAACAACTGTAAAAGGAAAAAATAATGCGTGTGTATATTTCGAAATATCGTGATCACTGGATCTCACCTTACACAATCTTGGACTATGCGTTCTTCTGGACTGACTGGTCAAAGCACAGTCGTGACAAAAGCATTCGTGGACTTGACACAAAATATATTGAGCATCCCGACTGGGTGGAACGCTGGAGTGACTACCTGACTCCTGTTAGTAATGCTATCCAATGGGTGTTGGATTGTGTACACCCAAAAATTGATTATGTTAAAATTGACTACTGGGACACTTGGAGCATGGATTCGACTCTGAGCCCGATCATCCTTCCCATGCTGAAACAACTCAAAGCGAGCAAGCATGGTAGCCCACATGTGGACGATGAGGATGTGCCCGAGCATCTGCGTAGCACCGCCGCACCGGCCAAAGAAAACGACTGGGACATAGATAGCAATCACTTTGTTCGTTGGGACTGGGTCATGAGCGAAATGATCTTTGCATTTGAGTGCAAGGTAGATGACTCCTGGGAAGATGCTTTCCGTTCAGGAGATCATGACATCACATGGATTCCTGTAGACAAGGACGGCAACGAAGTGCCCAAGGGCGAGCACAAGTATTATCAGATGGGCAAAGGCCCCAAGGACACCTACCAGTGTGACTATGAAGGTTTGGAAGCGGTAGAAAAGCGTATTCAAAATGGTTTTAGATTATTTGGCAAGTATTATCAAGCACTCTGGGACTGACCCAGACACTACCCGCTGTTCAACACCTCAAAGGAATCAATGTTCACTCAAATGGCTCAGCAACTGTTACAACGTCACGAACCCAGTGCAGAACCCAACTCGATTGATCTAGACAGCTATCTAGACTGGCAACGCAATCACACATTTGAGGCCCTACAAAACATACGTTATGGACAGAGTTTTTGCAATCACTTTGACATCACTGACAATCGTATTTTCTATGAACGTGACTGGACTCGCTGTGACAAACTGATTCGAAAAGAATGGCTGAGACGTCCTTAAACAGGGTCATTATAAAAAATGCCACAGCTGATGATGCAATCCGGCTCAAGTATCAGCTGATGCAAGATGGGCTGATGCAAGGGCAGGATTTTTCTTGGTCCTGGGTGAGATTGCAGGATCCCAACGATTTATATCCTGTGGTTCGGGTAGCACATTTTGATTTTGTGAATCCTGTGCTGGCCACATTTTACCAGCTCAAGTGGACATGAACATAATTAATTGTAATGCAAGTTGAACTGACAGGACCCATAACAGAGAGTCGTGAGCGCAAGAGCTTTGAGCACTCCTGTGAGATCAACAAAAAGCTGGGCACACTGGATCGCATGCTCAACTGGTGCAGAACCGAACTACTGAGCGACTGGCGATGGGAACTGGTGGGTTCGGGTGATGATCAGTGGCACTACATTTTTTATTTTGATACCGAACGTGATCTGTTTGCATTTACTCTACAGTGGCAATAACAATGAGCACAGAACAAGACAAATTTAATCACAGCAAGCGATTGCTCCGGGATGACAATGCTGTGAAAAAGCAGACCCGGATTGCAAAAACATATGGCGTGCCAGTTGACGAGCCACACAAGTTTGTGAAACGTCATGCCATGAATTGTGGCAATCCAAAGTGTGTGATGTGTGGCAACCCCCGTAAAACTTTCAAAGAGTTGACCCAGCAAAAAAAGCGACTGTTCCAGGATCTGGACCAGATTCGTGGAACCCCGTCCGCAGAAACTGAACAATAACCAAGTTGACTTCTATTTGCTATGGTGTTATAATAAAGCATATGACAAACACCGGAGCAGATCAATGAGTGACGAACGTGCAGGTATCTTTGCTGTGATGTGGGACTGTCATGGGCTCGAAGCAGTGCAGTCGGTTCCTAATCCTGCAGACATTACCTTTGCCCTGCTCCGAGGTGCCGAGCCCCCAGCCTTGCCCAAACTCATGCATTGGCAATTGCGGGCTCGTTACAACAGTCAGCGCCACTACGAAATTTACATAATCACAGCCACACCCGGTATTGGCGAGGATGACATCCAAGACATGTTTGAAGCCAGCCCGCAGACCGCAGCAGACACCATTCGACGCATAGGACAAAAGTACTACAGTGATCGCCGTGAACCCAGTCGTGTGGCAATCACCTAGTGGTTGACAAATATTCATAAGTTTGCTATACTTGTTTATCTTTAGCTTTTTTTGGAGTAAAAATTATGGCTCGTGCCAATGTGTCTAATCTGGTAGTAAATCCGTTTGTGCCGCCGCCCAAAGCAGTTCAAACACCAATGGTGTCAACTGGCAACATTTATGATCCATTGGTATCTCGGGCTATGGCAATTGCCAACGAAGTCGACATACAAGAGGCCATACATAATTTGCAACAACGACTGCAAGGTAAACAGTACACACAAGAACATTTTGGACGACTTGAACTACAGCCTGCAAGCCTGGTTGACATCAACATTGACATTCAACGACTGTTGGAAATTCCACATATTGGTAAAAATATCATTGAGCTGTTTGATCCAAGGATCATGCAACCACTCAATGTAATTTACATCAAAGAAACTGGTCGATACAGTGCGTGGGAGGGTCAACAAAGCGGAACAGCCTTTGCACTAATGATGCACTTTGGATTGATCTCTCCTGATACATTAATACAATGCAAAGTTGTAGATGACGATCTTGAAGTACCAGGATCTACTTTGATGGGCGAGGCAGTTGGTAATTATGGGTTTCGCTGTTTGAACTACAAAGGTCGCAAAGAACCTGATTTGTACTACATTTATAGAAGCATGGTCAATGGCGTTCGTCTTTATTACAGCACGTTGACAGAAGATTTACAGGCCAATGAGATACAAAACATATTGCAAAATCATAATATGTTTGCGGCTCCTGGACTTGAAGCAAGGGGGCAAAAAGCCAAACCAGGTATGGTCACTCACATCAGTGGCATGTTAAAATTGGCTGGACATGGTACAGATATCTTTGAGGAAAGCAAAGAAGATTTAGATTGGGTACTTGCCTGGCACAACAAATTCTATGCCAGTGAAAAAGGTGTAAATGGCGGTTATCTTTTAACCTTTGGAAGATTTGCCGCATTATGCCGCAAGCAAGAAATAGAAATTACCAAAGAACATGAACTTGAATTTTATCAACACATGAAACGCTATGGATCTCCCAAGGCGTTCCACGATGATTGCAAACAAAGATACAAAAAAGTATTTGGCGGCTGGGCCGATGCTTGCTTGTTGCCAATCTGGCAGAAAGATTATATGAAACGCGGCGGTACCTTGCCGTTGCCAACTATTGAGAACTACAATGAATACAAATCCCTTTGATTCACATGATTTCTATCTCTGGCGCCATCGTTTCGTAGATGATGACACTGATGCTATTATAACCAGAACCTGTTTTGGAATTACTTCCGATCTTGACAAGCGCCAAAATAGCTACGAAGGTCATGTGGGACATGCTATAAAGTGGGCCAGTTTGTGGCAAGGTCCTGAACGTCAAATACGCGAACTAGAGCACCGCCTCAAAGCCGCCTTCAGAGACTATCTAGTTGATGGACACAATGATTATGTTTATGAATGGGTAGATGAAACTATTCCGTTTGAAAGCATACAGAATTGGGTAGAGTGGGAAGTAGAAAATACCTTTGCTGATATTAAAAAATTATGAGCACACTAATATTCAACGGTCGTCCTTGGACAGTGTTTGACGCCCACAATCGGCTGCACCGTCAGTGGTTTGCAGAATTTCAACGAGATCGTACCTGGGGGCATTGTCCTGTGCGATTCATGTCCGATGACCGTGAAGGCGATCTGCTGACCATGATCCAACGCAGACTGATTGACTACTATCTTGCCAAGGAATTTGGCCTAGCAAAGAAATCACGAGCATGAACAATTCTCAACTGTATTTTGCCTACGGCATGAATACCAATCAGGACGAAATGGCCTATCGGTGCCCTGGTGCTCACAGCCTGGGTCATGCTCGACTGATTGATCATGCTTTTAGATTTGCTGTCCATGCGGATGTAGTGCCATGCTCAGGCAGTTATGTGGATGGAGTGTTATGGAGTATCACAGATCAAGACCTAGACCATCTGGATCAGCTAGAAGGTTACCCCACCTACTATGGCCGGGATAGTTTGAGAGTGAGTCAAGGATCAAGAATTGTTCAGGCCGTTTGCTACAGTATGCAATCTGGACATGCCGACTCTCCGCCCAGTACCGGTTACATGAACATGGTGCTGGAAGGATATGCTCAACACCATGTGCCAACTGAACAGTTATGGAATTCGGTCGAGCTGGTTGACCAATAATGCCCTTAATGCTATAATACACACAGCAACAAAGGACACAGAATGGAACATGCTTTCGAAGGACCTGCAAAAGCTCGTGAGTTTTTGAGCAGCCTCATGCCTTCCATGATCGGTCAACTGGGCTTAACCCGCAGTCGGCGAGCCTTGTTGGTAAAAATCACTCCTGATGTGCCGGACGGCATGGAAGGTGCAACCATGTACATAGACGTGGCAGACTGCTACTTGGTCCTGATCAAGCAGCCGCGGCGACTGACCAAAAGCTCACTGATAAACATGGCCACAACCCTGGCTCATGAAATGGTGCATGTGCGTCAGTTGGCCAAGGGTCAGTTGAAGTATCTGCCCCGTGAGGCCAAGCTCTGGATGGGACGCCGTTACACCAGCAAAACGCTCTATCTGGACCAGCCCTGGGAACAAGATGCCTTTGCACGCCAAGAAATGCTCATGCGGCGTGCTATTGAATAATCTGGTTGACCAATATTGCCCGAACTGCTATAATACACACATACACAGCAACAAGGAGCTCAAAATGAGTGCATTGACATCTTATGTAGACCGTAAAAACGCATTTTCCAAACTGTTTGGCCAGAAGCCTTTGAGCCTGCAAAATGCCCAAGATCGCAAACAAATTGCACAGAGCATTGATGCAGATCTTAGCCCCGAAAATCTTACCTGTGATGGTGAACTTCCGCGTAGTCAAGTGCAGGCTCGTTACACGTCATTGACAGCGGCTGCAACTGAGCTGGCCCGTTTGGACCCTGCGGCTGCTCGGGCGATTTATGAGCTGTACACGGGCGAATAATTTGGTTGACCAATATTTACCAAAATGCTATAATACAGGTTCAACAGCAGAAAACACACACATACCGCCGGATGAGACCACTTGGAAACAAGCGGGCTGGAGATAGTTGCATGGCAACTGAAGGTATGCTAGCTCAAACAGTGGCGCCGCTGGTAGAGTTAGGGTGTGCGATCTGCGGTTGACCAATATTGCCCGAAATGCTATAATACACACATACACAGCAAAAAGGAATCCGAAATGAGTTACTACATTATTGCCAAGGCTACTGGACTTATTGTGTCAGATGGCCCAAATCGTACCCGTGCCTACAAGACGTTTGGCTCAGCCTGTGCTACCCGAACTCGTGTTTGCCGCAAAGCAGGTTACACAGTTGATGAGCTGGACGTGGTAAACACTCAGACCTACAAGCCACGCCAGATCACTCGCAAGAACTTGATGAGTGGTGCAGAGTTCCAAGAGGACGTGAACACACCTTACTTCTGCTCGCCCTCGAGCGAAACTTACTGGAGCATGTAAATGAAAAAGATTACAAAAATGGCCAATCGTCTGGTCAAGGATTTTAATTATCTAGGGTACGAAGATTTGACCTTAGAAGACTTACGACACATCTCTACAGAAACTGGAGAAGAGTTTGGGCTAGTAGCAATGGTGATTTATTCAAAGACCTATTATTGAGACAAATAGGATGCCCAATATTCACCGAAATGCTATAATACACACATACAGCAACAAACCGGAGCAAGATATGAAGACTATT
>NZ_JBBAKG010000049.1:9557-42862 GCF_040403615.1 Haliscomenobacter sp.
AAATGCTATAATACACACATACAGCAACAAACCGGAGCAAGATATGAAGACTATTCAAGACATCAACTCAGCTATTATCAGCGGCACTTGGACCAACACAGAACTCAGCTCAATGATTGACGCTGTGAAATTTGTTCGTGCGCAACTGGGACAGTCAACCAAGCGAAGCCTGCGCATCGGAGACAATGTGAACTTTGACAGCACCAAGCTGGGAAAGAATGTGACCGGAGTGGTCATGAAGATCGCTATCAAGTATGTCACAGTACGTTCAGTCAGTGGCTTGTGGAAAGTGCCTGCCAACATGTTGACCAAGGTTGGGGAGTACGCATAACATGACCAAAATCATAATTGGATTTGTACTGGGTATTGTGGTCAGCACAATTGGCTTCAGTGGACTGGCCCGTATGGCAGACCAGGGCGTGAGCACCATCAAACAAACTTCGCAGGAAATGGCAAAATGAACAACCAGTTTACCAATTCGGTAAACTCAACCCAATCTATTGCAACAAAAAGGTTGACACTGATCACTCTTTTTGTTACAATTAGATCAGCTGTGCAGAACAGCATTTTTAAACTTTGAAAGGCAACTTTATAATGGCAACAGAAAAAACTTTTACCGTAACAGGCACCGCAACCAATGCAGATGGCACCGTCAAGGTCCGTTTTGCAAACGACTTGGTAGCACGTATCAAGATTCTTAACAAGAACAACTGCACCAACATCAACTTGATGGAATTGCCCAAGGCAATGACCAAGTTGGAAGCTCTGCAACACTTGCAGACTTTAGGTATCACCATCGGTGATGCTGGATTTGCAGTAGCAAACAAACTGGCCGAGAAATCCAAGGTGGCCAAGAAGGGCGAGATCAAGGTCAAGGCAACTCGTGTTGCTAGTGCCAAGGCTCCAGCCACAGCAGACATTCCTGCCTAACAGCAGCAGATCCTGCAAGACAGAGGCTCCTCGGAGCCTTTTCTTTTGGCTAAATATTTTGTGGATACTGTTCCACATCAACCTTGTGCAATACATTATCTTATATCGCGGCGATGCGTCAGATGCCAAATTCAAGTCCTGGATCAAAAACAATCCCACCGCCCGAGCCCGTATTGTTGACAATCGATTAACCCTTCCCGACTATCAGGCTCTGGGCCTGTTTCAACTGAGTTGGGTGGAAGAATGGAATCTTACTGTTATATGGGATTCCTGGCAACGTCGCCATATTGTTATCGAATAATATTGACAAGCCACCGCGCATAGTGTATAATTACACTATGATACAGAACTTTGTAACCCCGGGTCGAACACTCACACAGTACACTTGGCACGAGGCGCTGGTGGCAGCAGGTAGTTCAGAACATGATTCGATATTTCTTCAGGATCAGTGCATGGAAGACTGGCTATCAGGACAACAGTATCAGATCATAGAATTCGACGCTGAGAGCTACAGTGCCAAACTGGAACAGGCTGTGGCTCAGGGCATGAATATAGTCATCATCAAGGAGAAATCAAAATGACACAACACGAATCAATCGTAGCAGCCTACGACACATACATTGCAGAAAATGAAAAGTTCACAGCCAAGGGTGTGAAAGCAGCCGCGGCTCGTGCTAGAAAAGCTCTGCAAGAAATGAGCAAGGGCATCAAAGAACGCCGCAAAGAAATCACTGCGGAAAAAGAAGCCTTGGCTACCGCGGCAAAATGATTCATCGGGATCTTCAATTGCCCGTTAGGATTTCTACTGAATGGCCCACAACACTAACACCGCTGCAACGAGATCAACTGCTTCGAGAGAAAGTGGCTCGACTGGCGGTGTGGTATCAACACTCAAAAAGTCATGACAAAACCAAACATACTAGTCCGGCAAATAGTTGAAGATCCTGAAGATCCTGAACAGTTGATTCTGGATCTTGGACAAGAATTATGTGATCAAATGGGCTGGGCCGAGGGTGACACCTTGACCTGGACCGATCTCAAAGACGGCTCGTGGCAGCTGAAAAAAGCATCACAATGAAAAGCCGCACAGTATCCTACCCTATTGACCCTGACGCTTTGAAATGCGTTTGGAACATCAATGGCAGTAACACCATCACCAAACATGGCAACACCGTGGGCATGCCTCTTGGTCCAATCACATCAATTGGCAGCAGTACCAGCGGCAGCTATATTAGCAACGGTACCTATGGCGCAGCGGCAAACTGGACAACAGCCCCTACCACGGCTCCACTCACTGTCAACGCCAGTGGCAAAATTGACCTTCAAGGCGAGTCAGCAGATATCACAATCAACGGCACAAGCCTCCTGGCCACTCTGGCAGCACTACAAGAACGACTTAACTGGATGCAGCCCGCAACTGAACTTGAAGCAGAATGGGATCAATTGCGTGAGTTAGGCGACCGTTATCGTGAGTTAGAGCAACAATGCAGAGAAAAATCCCAGATGTGGACAAAACTCCGAACATTACCTAAGTTGAATCAACTATGAAACCAAAAAAACGAATAGATCATATTACCAAGTGGATCAAACAATATGCCACTAAGGCCAAGATATCAACTCTGGTGGTTGGGGTGTCAGGTGGCATTGACAGCTCGGTTGTGAGCACACTATGCGCCATGACCGGACTACCCACAATTGTGGTCAGCATGCCCATCTATCAGGTGTCAGCACAGAAACAGCTCAGCGAAGATCATGCTGCCTGGCTCACACACAACTACTCCACTGTGACTCACATCAACCTGGATCTTACTCCGGTGTTTGCTGTGTTTGAACAAAAGGTTGGCCCTGTGTGTTCAACAGATCAGGCACCCGGTCCCCAAGAACAGCTGGCCTTTGCCAACAGCCGTGCAAGACTGCGAATGATGAGCCTGTATCAGATTGCTCAGTGCAACCATGGCATTGTGGTGGGCACTGGCAATCGAGTAGAAGACTTTGGTGTGGGATTCTATACCAAGTACGGCGACGGTGGCGTGGACATCAGCCCCATTGGAGATTGCCTCAAAACTGATGTCTGGGCGATGGGACGTGAAATGGGCCTGCTGCAAGAAATTATTGACGCGGCCCCGACTGACGGACTCTGGAATGATCGCAGAACTGACGAAGATCAGCTGGGCATGACCTACCCCGAACTGGAACTGGCCATGGCCCTGGACACCATGGTTTGGACAGAAAAACTCAGCAAAGACCAAGCTCGAAATCTCCAACGCTATCGCAAAATACGCTCGGCCAATCTGCACAAGATGTTGCCAATTCCTGTGTGCATGATTGACAATAATTGAACTTGCTGTTATAATTGTTGATGGGTTAACTCCCTAGTTAATGGCAAAACGCTACCATTTTGGCCCGGACTAGTCAGGATTTCAACCCAACTGAGTAAGTAAAACTACCATGAAAACAAAAATCTATCAAAATCTAAAAATGGCCAAATGGGGCTCTAGAGCTCTCAACGCCATCGGACTTGTGCTGGTCTTTGCGGCTGTGTTTGCAGTGTGCAATTCCAAGCTGAGTCAACTACGCCAGGACAATCGCAATCTGCCCACTGGGTATGTAAGTGCTGCCGAAAACACCAAGCAACTGGATTGTCTCACCAGAAACATCTACTGGGAAGCTGCCTCAGAACCCTTTGAGGGCAAGGTAGGTGTTGCTCAGGTCACACTGAACCGAGTAGAATCGGGCAAGTTTGCTCCCACCGTGTGTGGAGTGGTGTATCAAAAGAACACATTCTATCAAAAGGTTGTGTGTCAGTTCAGCTGGTACTGCGAAAGCAATCACAAGATTCGACCAGTGCATGCTGCACTCTGGAAAGAAAGTGAAGAAGTGGCCAAGAAAGTGCTACTAGAAAAATTCCGATTGCCCAGCTTGGAAAACGCCTTGTTCTATCATGCGGACTATGTGAGCCCAGGTTGGAAACTGCCGCGAATTGAAAAAATTGGCAACCATATTTTTTACGGAGACAAAGCATGAAATTTGATATCAACATTGCACGTGATTTTGTAGCAAATTCTCTGGCGCGAATTTCAGCAGATACTCTGGGCTGGTTGGCAGCTATCCTGTTGCATGCTGCCACTGTGCCCACAATGCTGGCTCTAATCACAGGACTCAGCGATCGCCCACCCAGCCTGGATCTGGTGCTGTTTATGTGGAGTGCCTTGGTGTTACTGTTTTTGCGAGCCATAGTACTCAAGGACAATCTAAACATCATCACAATTGGTCTGGGCTTTATTGTGCAGGCCGTGATGATGGCGCTTGTGCTGTTTAAATGACAGTACCAAACTTTGTGGTGCTGGATAGCATACATGGTCGGTTTATCATAAATCGACACTGTAGTTTTCAAGCAGAAGCCTTGATCAAAACAGGTGCCACACACATTGAAAATGAACTACGCAACATCTTTGCCATACTGGGCACAGTTTCTCAGGGTGCTGTGATCATTGACGGTGGTGCCAATGCAGGGTTCTTTACAATTCCTGTGGCCAACAACACACGAGCGAAGAAACCAAGAATCATTAGTTTTGAACCGCAACGCGAATTGTACCGTGCGCTGTCAGGTAGCCTGGCTCTGAATGACATTGACTTTTGTGAGTTGCACAACGCCGGGCTTGGTGAACACCCTGGCACAGCCCGGGTACCTCCAATTGATTACAGTGTGCCACAAGACTTTGGTTGTGTGCAGATCACAGAGACTGGTCCGGGTACATCGGTTGAAATAAAAACCATCGACGGCCTGGCCCTGGATCGATTGGATTTTATCAAACTAGATGTGGAAGGTTATGAGTGTGCTGCCTTAGCTGGCGGCATTGAGACCATACAAAAATATCGTCCATATATCTGGGTGGAATTTTTTATCACTGGGGCAGATGCAATAAAACACACATTGGCTGAAGTGCCAGATTATGAGTTTTTGAAAATAGACTATCAAAATATGTTGTGCATTCCAAAAGAAATTCGATCCCAGATCAATATCATCCACGCGGATCAATTGTGACTTGACTATTAATTCACTCTGTGCTATAATAAGCACATGATTGGACCACAAAGGATATTTCAATGACTATGCATTTATGCGGACCTGCTCTGAGTCTTAACGGCAAGAAGAAGGGCCGGTTCAAGTATCGCAATGCTGAGGAAGCTCGACTAGCTCGTGAGCTGGATTCCAGCTGGAAAGAACTGCTGAAACGTCAAGGTGTGGCTGCAGAAGAAAAAAAGCGTCGACGTGCTCTGGCAGCAGAGCCCTTGGTGTACAATTTAACCGGCGCTACAGATCGTGCGGGCACTGCTCACATTCCCAGCCGTGACACTGGACATTCGGGAGCAGTATCCAGCAAACCGAATCCGCAATACACAGGCACAAAAATTCTTGGCATTGGTACCATGCACAAGAGCAACGCTGTTCCGGTGTTTAGCGATCAAGAAGCACATGATATCGCAACCATGCGCCGTGGCTGATTGGCATGACAGTCACTATACCTTACAATCCCAACTGGGCTAGTCACCGGAAGGCCTTGGCCTGGGCCAAGCAGCATTGTCCAAGTTATATCACCAACTTTTCATACAATAACACAACAATTGATTACTGTTTTGGCAATGAAAAAGAAGCCTTGATGTTTTTACTCAAGTGGGCATGATTAAAAAACGTGCTATGGCACAAGATCGCTGGACCAACACCAAACGAATTGATACTGGCCAAGCAGTACTACAACCCAATTGGCCTTACTGGGTGCAACCTCGATACTACAACGTAACAGAAATGTACAACATGGATCTCTGGGTGCGAGCAACATTTGGTGACACTATCTGGGCAGACATAGACAAAGGACGCTGGGTAGGCAGTGACAGAAAATACTGGTTTCGCAAAGAATCGGACAGAACCTTGTTCTTGTTGAAATGGGCATAAAATTTTTGTACCGGGCCACTACCACCAGTTCAATGGATCAGGTGGTGCCTTGGTGTGAACAACACCTGGGCAAGTTTGATCAGGACTGGTACAGACTGGGTCGAGATCCAGCAGCGGATCTGATGTACCCACTGGGACCGGACATTTATTGGTTCAACAACAAAAAATACCACATGTGGTTTTTGCTGAAGTGGTCATGACAACAGTTATTAAACATTTAGGAGAACATATAATGACAACGCTAGATTGGGAAAAAGCAGAAGTGTTTTGCTTGCTGAAAAACGCACCCGGAACACAGTATCAAGAAGCAGACGAAGCTGGTCAAGCTGAAATACGAGCCTGGGTTAAGGGCCTGTTGATCACCAGCGAGATCACAGTGGATTTTGTCAAAGCTGACGGCACAGAACGCAGCATGCGATGCACTCTGGACAGCAACAGAATTCCACCGGTGCCTGCAGGCACAATCTTCAAATCTTCTACAGCCAATCCAGATGGACTAGCTGAAAGTAAGAAGCCCCGCAAACAACCGGACCCGCACAGTGTTCGAGTGTTTGACACAGAAAAAGGTGAGTGGCGTAGTTTCCGTTTTGATCGCCTGCAAAAAATCACAGCTGAGTTGGATTTTGCTGCTAAGTAATTGTCTATGACAAAAGAAAGATACTGTTGAAAGAAGACACCATAAACATGGAAGGCTATGTGGAGGAAGTGTTGCCCTCTGCCATGTTCCGTGTGAAAATAGACAACCTAAACACTGTGGTGCTGGCACACTTGTCGGGCCGCATGCGAAAAAACAACATCAAGGTCTTGCTGGGAGATCGGGTAGAAATGGAATTTACCCCGTATGATCTTGCACGTGGCCGAATCACCAGAAGAAAATAAATATCATTATGGACATTAGAAACACAATTGATCTTGTTGAAGCCAGCACACGACCAGCCAAGCTGGAAACCACTCCCCTGCCTTATGATGAAAACGATCTGGCACCCGTTATGAGCAAAGCAACCATTGACTACCACTACGAACATCTTGCCAAGGGCTATGCCCGACGCTACAACGCAGATGACAGCAACACAGGTGGATCCTACACTAGAGATTTTAACCGTGCTGGTAGCTTTTTGCACAATAAATTTTTCCCACAACTACGTGCTCCTAAAGGTGCCAATCGTCCGCGTGGTGCAGTACTGACCCTGATAGAAGAACACTTCAAAACCTATGAAGATTTTCGCGAACAGTTTAAAGAAATTGCCATGAAGATACAAGGTTCGGGCTGGGTTTATCTGAGCACAAGTGGTGCTATCAAAACCATAGCAAATCATGCTGTACGCACAGACATCTGTGTGCTGGTAGACTGGTGGGAACACGCCTGGGCGCTGGACTATCAAGCCGACAAGGAAAAATACGTAGACAACATCTGGAAGATCATCAACTGGGACGTTTGCAACGAAAGACTATAATGAATATCAAACCTGGTGCAGTGACCAAACTGCGAGAACTATTTGCCGAAGAAAACAAGCCCGGCATCATGCTGCGAGTGTTTGTACAGGGTGGTGGCTGTTCAGGATTCAGTTATGGCTTTACCTTTGAAGAAACACAGGCCGAAGATGATTTTGACTTTGTGTACGAAGAAGTTAAAATTGTAGTGGATGCCATGAGCATGCAGTATCTCACAGGTGCAGACATTGACTATCGTGAAGACAACATGGGTGCCAGCTTTGTGATTTCTAATCCGCAAGCTGCCAGCACCTGCGGTTGCGGATCTAGTTTCTCAGTTTAATACACTCAGTTAACTAGGACCAGCATGGGTGCAATACCCATGTTTCATCATTTACGCTTTCCAATTTAGGCCATAAATACCTTAGAGGATGTGTATCTATGACTCAATTAATAATAAACGTCGGTTTAAGCGCAAATGACGGTCAGGGCGACCCGATTCGCACGGCATTTATAAAAACAAACGACAATTTTAACCAACTGTTTGCTACTGGTGGTCTCACGGGTATTGCCAATGGTTCTTCAAACGTCAATATTCCAACAGCCAACGGCAATGTTGTAATCAGTTCAGGCAATGTGGCAAATGTGCTCAACATCACTCAAACTGGTGCCATAGTTACTGGACTGGCCACTATAACTGGTGCCGTGCAGGGCGGCAACATTCGCACAGCAGGCACAGTTTCATCCACAGGCAATGTGATCGGCGGCAACATAACCACTGCCGGAGCAGTGTCTGCGGTAGGCACAGTGCAAGGTGGTAACGTAGTCACAACCGGATCAGTAACTGGATCAAGCATTGTAAGTACAATAGTTTCGGCCAGTGGCAATGTGGTTGCAAACAATTTAAACGCTGTGGGCATGAGTCTAAGCGGCAATGTGCTGAGCGCAATAAATTCTGCGGCTAATATCACAACCAGTGCATATGTTGCTGCCAGCTTCTTTTCGGGCAATGGCTCAGGACTCACTGGCATTGTTGCAACCGGCAATGTGGGTGCAGCAACACAACTGACCAATGGATCAACAGTGTTGAGCATTCCTGCAGCAGGTGGCAACATAATTGGTAATATTGGCGGCGTAACCAATCTATTTGAATTTTCACAGGCAGGACTCAGAGCCACAGGCAATGTCACTGGCGGCAACGTACTTACGGGTGGCTTGATCAGTGCCACATCAACCATTACAAGTTCAGCCAATATCACAGGTGGCAATGTGCTCACAGGTGGCTTGATAAGTGCCAGTGGCAACGTTACTGGTGGCAATGTTGTCACAGGTGGACTAATAAGTGCAACTGGTACTGTAACTGGTTCAAGTTTGCTGGGCACAGTTGTCAGCGCAAGCGGTAACATCACAGGTGGAAACGTAGTTACCAGTGGACTAATAAGTGCAACTGGTACTGTAACTGGTTCAAGTTTGCTGGGCACAGTTGTCAGTGCATCGGGCAACGTCACTGGGGGCAATGTAGTCACCAGCGGCTTGATCAGTGCCACGGCAACAATTACCGGCGGCAACTTGATTACAGGTGGCACAGCAAGTATAACTGGTGACATCTCAGGCGGCAACGTTTTACTCGGCGGCACAGTGTCAGCCGTTGGTAATATACAGGGCAGCAATTTTACCACAAGTGGCTTGATTATTGCCACCGGTAACATCTCAGGTGGCAATGTGCGAACAGGTGGATTGATAAGTGCCACAGCCAACATCACAGGTGGCAATGTGGTTACGGGTGGTTTGATAAGTGCAACTGGTACAGTAACCGTTGGCAATCTGGCCACTGGCGGTACTGCGACAGCAACCGGCAATGTTACAGGTGGTAACGTCTTGACTGGTGGCTTTATCAGTGCAACGTCAACTATCACTGGTGGCAACCTGGCCACTGGCGGTACTGCGTCAGCAACTGGCACAATCACTGGTGGCAATGTACTCACCGGAGGTCTGATATCAGCTGGTGGCAATGTGACCACAGCAGGCATAATTACGGTGAACTCGGGTGCAGCGGCTACTGCCATTGTGAATGGCGCAGCCAATGCCGTGGGCAACATTGGTAGTTCCAGCACATACTTCAATCAGGTATTTGCTCAAGCAACCACAGCACTGTATGCTGACTTGGCCGAAGTCTACGAAGGTGATGCTGATTATGCAACCGGCACTGTGGTAAGTTTTGGAGGCTCAAAAGAAGTTACTCAAAGCCAGGTAGTGAATGACGTTCGTGTGGCTGGAGTGATTTCTGAAAAACCCAGTTATCTAATGAACAACGGACTAACTGCTGAATATCGTGCTGTGGTAGCACTAACTGGACGAGTGCCTACTCTAGTGGTCGGCACCGTGGCCAAGGGTGACATGATGGTATCAGCTGGTCACGGTCATGCACAAGCCTGCGCCACACCTGCCATGGGCACAGTGATTGGCAAAGCCCTGCAAGACTTTAGTGGTTCAAGTGGAATTATAGAAATTGTTGTAGGAAGAATGTAAAGATGGCGCAACCAGTTTGGGTCACTCAGGCAGGAAACCTTGGCACAATACCTGAGGGTATATTTTACCAAGTTTCGTTACAGGCCTACGATCCTGCAGATCCCAACAATCCTGATCTGGTGTACTATGTAATGATCGCGGGAGAACTTCCTGCTGGCGTTCAGTGCACTCGAACAGGCCTGATCATAGGCATACCACAGGCCATTGCCAGTTTGCAAGGTGTGCCTACTGAAGTGGCAAGAAATGTAACCAGCAAATTTGCTGTGAGAGCATATACTGAAAAAATAATTAACGGAGTGCATGTGGTTGATCGAATAGCTGATCGCACATTTACTCTTACTGTTACTGGGCAAGACGCTCCAAAATTTACCACACCGGCTGGTAACATAGGTACATTCTATGATGGCTCCCCAATTGCGCCCATACAAATTCAGATTAGCAATACAGATTCCGGCGAGACCACTGTGATTTCTGTGGCTGCTGGCGAACTACCTCCGGGCCTGACAATTTCCACAACAGGACTTATTTCAGGATATATTATTCCGTTGGTACCAGTTACCCAGGAAGCTGGATTCAGTAGAGACGGACAAGGCTTTGATCAGTATCCATTTGACTTTGCCAGTAACAGCATCAGTGCCAACTATCAGTTTACTCTGGAAGTCACCGATGGCAAAGAAAGTGACATAAGAACCTACGAAATTTATGTGTACGGCAAGAGTTCAATGACTGCTGACACCACCTTTCTCAGTGCCGACAACACTTTTGTCACTGCTGACGTCAGCCCCGATAGAGTACCATTCTTGATCAATGCAGTGCCTAGTGATCTTGGCACAGTTAGATCAGACAATTTCTGGGCATATCAATTTATCGGAGAAGATTTTGACGGAGACGTGATAGAGTACGTGGACTATCAAGGAGATTCATCCTTGTATACATTGCCTCCGGGAACAACACTGGATACTTTTTCAGGTTGGTTGTATGGATACCTGCCAGACATGGGCGCCACAGAGCAAACCTATACGTTTGCTCTAATATTGAGAAAAACAAACAATCCTGATCTGCGCAGTGATCCATATGTGTTTACTCTGACTGTTGTGGGACAAGTGGACACTGACGTTGTTTGGCTCACACCTGCGGACCTGGGCACTATTGACAACGGTGCCACCAGCCTGCTAAAGGTAGAAGCTGTGAACACCGGTGGTAGAAGTCTACAATACAAACTTGAACCCGGCAGTTATCCGTCTCCCAACATAGGGGTATTCAATCGTTTACCTCAAGGAACACAACTGCTGCCATCGGGCGACATTGCAGGACGTGTGAGCTTCAATACATTTGCTCTGGATCTTGGAACCACTACATTTGACAAAAATCTCAGAACCCGATTGAGTGCAGACAAAACCACGTTTGACATGAGCTGTACATTTACTGTGAATGCTTTCAGTGTGGATGGTCTGGTATCAGTGTACAAAACTTTCACAGTCATGGTGGTACGAGCCTACAACGAGCCTTATGAAAATCTCTATATCAAGGCCATGCCACCATTTGCTGACCGGGCCTTGGTCAACCAGTTGATACAGAACACAGATATCTTTCCACCAGACTTGATATTCAGACCAGCAGATCCAAATTTTGGAATATCAACATCGGTAATTTACGATCACTGCTTTGGGTTGACCAGCAGTACCTATGAGCTGTATATGAGCAGTCTTTACAAAAATCACTACTGGAAGAATCTTGTGCTGGGCGAAATCAAAACAGCACAGGCCCTGGATGCAGTCGGCAACATAATCTACGAAGTGGTATACAGTGCTGTACAAGATGATCTTGTGAACAGTCAAGGAATCAGTGTGAGCAAACAAGTTACGTTGCCATATCCAATCAGTCCCGGAGACTCTTCAGAAATTACCACAGTGTATCCCAACAGTTTGCCCAACATGCGGGATCAGGTGATTGATGTGGTTGGCCAAATTTCCAACATATTGCCATTGTGGATGTTGAGCAAACAAACCAATGGACAAGTACTGGGATTTACACCTGCCTGGGTAATAACCTATTGCAAGCCCGGAACCTCAGGACAGATTGCCTACAACATACAATCAAAATACGGAACTCAACTCAACCGAGTAGATTTTGAAGTTGATCGTTACGAACTGGATCGCTTGCTTAGTTATAGCTGGGATCCTGTGGCTGACAGTTCAACCGGTGCCTGGGTTCCGCCCGCAGCCGAAACCACATTCGATCTGGTGTTGCACTACGAGCTCACTGCGTTTGCCAACGCAGGAACAGGATACAAAATTGGAGACAGAATTTTGATTTTGGGAAGCCAAATAGGCGGCCAAGACGTTGTCAACAATCTAGTGGTAGCGGTACAAGATATCAACTCCACAACTGGCGCTATTACCCTGGTGAATCTACGCGGCCAAGCACCGCTGTTCAGCTCGGGTGATACGTTTACCAACATTACTGGAACCAATCTAGCAGGCACAGGTTCCGGTGCTGTATTCAACTTTGTGGTTGCTTCCGGCGAAATCACAACATTTGATGCTACCAGCATGAGATTTGAAGCACCGGTGGATATCTACACAAGTACCGATGCATACGATAAATATCTTGTGTTTCCCCAACGGAATATTTTAGTGTAACAAGGACAAAAAATGACTAGTTCAATCAACCCAAACGATATTGACGGCACCTATCCGGTTGCCGGGCAAGACAACGACAGCCAGGGCTTTCGTGACAATTTTACCAATACCAAAACCAATTTTCAGTATGCATCCGCTGAAATAACTGATCTACAAAACAAAGCAATTCTCAAGGCTGCACTCACAGGTACTACTCTAGACAATGACCTGGCTGGCAGTCCATTGACCAGTGCTGACATTGCCAACTTCAGTGCCAACAGGGTCGCACTAGGAACCACGTCCGGCACAGTCACAATTAACTATGCAACTGGTCACTATCAAACAGTGACCACTTCAGGTGCAATCAGCCTGGCCTTTGCCAACTTTCCTGCTGCTGGTGCAGCCGGTCTGGTGCGTATTCAAATCACTGTTTCAGATGTATCCCATACAGTTACTCTTCCTGTTGCTGTCAGCGTGGGAACCACAGGTATTCAAGGTTACAGCAGCAATGTAATCACCTTCCAGGCAACTGGTACTTACGAATTCGAATTTGTCACCAACGACGGCGGCGCAAGCGTTACTATTTTTGATCTCAACAGACCATTACTGGGCAGCAATCAAGCACAAATCGGATATGCCACAGGTGCTGGCGGAACAGTTACCCAGGCTACCAACAAATCAACCGGCGTCACGCAGAACAAGCCTTGCGGTCAAATCACCATGAACTCCGCTGCCTTGGCAGCTGGCGCAGAAGTTAGTTTTACACTGACCAATAGTTTTATTACAGCCACCGATGTGTTGATTGTAAATGTGGCATCTGGCGCAACTGCGGCCACATACACTGCAACCATTGACGCTGTGGCTGCTGGCTCTGCCAGAATCACAGTGGGTAATTATTCCGCAAGCAGCCAAAGTGAAGCTATTGTGCTGAACTTTGTGGTAATCAACGCTGTGATAAGTTAATCAAACTGGTTGACATCTATTGGCATTTGCTGTAAACTAGTTTCAGCAAGGAGTCGAATGGAACATCCCTTTATTAACAACCTAGATAGCTTGACCCCGGAACAACTGGGGTCAAAGATATCCGAACTACACAAAAAATTAGGCATTGCATATAGAACTGGTAACGGTTATCTGTGTGATCAATTGCGTATGGCTATTGAAAGCTACACAACCAAACACCAACAAAAAATAGCCGAACTCAACAAGCCACGAGATGGCGATGATGACGCTTTTAAATCCAAGATTGATATATCATGAATGTGCGACTTGAATACGACCTGACCTGGCGTGCTGCTATATGGTTTGAAAATTGCCTGCAACTCAACGATTATACAGCCACCATATCCATGATTACCAATACCTCAGTGTCTGAAGATCACACAACTTGTATGGACAGAATCAATCATTTTGTCTATCATGAACTTGCCAACACAGTGTTTGTGCATCAGGCAGATCGAGAACAAATGCAATTGCTGGCAGCAGCAGGTATCAAGTTTACTCCGCTACCCGAACAACCGATTGACCAGATAGTAGGTCTTGTGTTATACTGCAAACTAAACTCTATTGTGGAAGATCGAATGCATGTGACGGCCATGGCCATACAAAGTGAACTGGGTGATAACATTAGATATCTACACAGCGAGCATGAAGACGCGGTGCTGATGGATCGTCCGGGCTGGTGGCAAGATTCAAATCCTGCCCACAACAATTTTAAACAAACTGGTAACAGTAAAAAACAAGTGGTCAAACTCAATCGAACACCCAGCTGGAGAGAGCTAGAGCTTGACTGGAGTGATGCACAACGACCCACAATTGAATCAAACACTGTGGTGTTTGCCAAGTTTCCTATTGATGAAAACTGATCACCTGGGTCAAATTATCTATTCAGAAGATGATGGCGTGAACTTGCTCATGCAGGGTCAACCTGCGACAATAATAAACAATCTCTTGATGGATGCTGCTGTTGATTTGAGCGGTGTTGCTGCGGTATTGGAACATGTACCCAGTATCATCAGATATGATGAATCGGCTGCACAGGCAACCACACAAGAACAATTTGATTTGGCAAATCAACTCAATTGGTTCATGCCTGAAGAATACAAGAATCTCGACATTGCAGAACATGTGTTGGGATTGTGTGCTAGTGATGCAGCACTGCAACGAGTAGGTGAAGAACTGCTGCTTTACCAAGCACGTGGCCTGTTTGATCTATTGCGTTATCTTAAATTTTTAGTGGACACCATGCACCAGAATCGTGTGATCTGGGGTGTGGGTCGAGGCAGCGCAGTTGCCAGTTATGTGTTGTATCTTCTAAAGGTACACCGCATAGACAGCCTGCACTACAATTTAGATATCGCAGAATTTCTGCGTTAAATATCAATTCAAGGAGAAACTATGTCAAAGAAGATTTATAAAACCGCACAAGGAAAAACCGTGGATCTCGGCACATTACAAGTGCAAAACGAAACTGTAAGAGCGGTTGGCAACATGAACGTGAATGCTCGCGGTGACCGGCTTGATGCTGATGGCAACATTATTGCTACCAGGGCACAACAGGTAAACCGTGCTCTCAACCGTCAGACCAATACCGCGGCTGGACCAATAGCTGCCAGCTCTAGAGCACAAAAAGAAACTGAATCTGCTGTTGATCAAACCGCAGCAAAAGAAAAATTAGAACAAGCTCGCGCACAACGTCAAGCACGTCGTGAAGCAGGTGTTGTGCCACCTGAAGCAACACCGCCAGCAGCAGGATTAGCAGCAGCCATGGCAAGAGCAGCACAACAAAAGGATCAAGAATAATGACCAAGGCAGCATACGCAGCACATCGAATTGACCGCGAACAACTGGTTCCGTTGGGGGAGTCAGTTATTGTGAGTGACATGAACTTTGAAGAACGTCTAAGCACAGGCGGTATCATTATCATGACCGACAATGGCAAAAGCACAGGTATCAGACCACGCTGGGGTCGAGTGTATGCAGTGGGCCCAGATCAACAGGATATCCGTGTGGGTGACTGGATCTGTGTGGAACACGGACGTTGGACTCGTGGCCTGGACATTGAAGATGAAACTGGAAAAATTACTCTACGTCGAGTTGATCCCAGGGATGTTATGATGACTGCTGATGAAAAACCCGACGATCTCACATTCTCTGGAGCAATCCACATAGAAGCCAAACCCAGCTGGATGCAACACAATTGATCTTCAATCACATCAAGCAACTCAAGACAGATGGCAAAAAAATTGGTGTTACATTCTCCACCTTCGACATGTTGCATGCAGGCCATATTGCCATGCTCTCGGAAGCCAAGAATCACTGCGACTATCTCATATGCGGCTTGCAAACTGATCCCACAATAGATAGACCAGACACAAAAAATGCTCCTATTCAAAGCATTGTGGAGCGACAGATCCAACTGGCAGCTTGCCGTTACGTGGACGAAGTAGTGGTGTATCAAACTGAACAAGACCTTGTGGATCTGTTGTTGATCCTGCCTGTGGATGTGCGTATTCTGGGCGTGGAATATTGTGACAAAGATTTTACTGGTCGTGAAGCAGGCGCCCTGCGAGGAATTGAACTGGTATTCAATGGCCGTGATCATTCATTCTCCAGCTCAAGCCTACGGCGCCGTGTGGTTGCTGCCGAAAGTCACAAGGTACTGTCACAGAAATAAAACGGATTGGCAAGTTAGACAGTTGACAATTCCTCAGTGTTACAATATAATACGCTATATCAACGGAGAATACAGATGGAAATACAACCAAAAGATACAAGCAAGGGCCATTTCTATGTTAGCCTGGTCAAGAGCGTGTTACGCATACTAGCCGGTACTGCATTTTGCTGGGGACTTATCTTTGCCGGCGGCATGTTGCTTATCCTAGCAGAAGGCCTAGGTATTGTAGAGGAACTGGTGTGAGCAAAGGTTCAAGACCACGACCATACAGTGTGGCTCAACATGAATACGATACCAGATGGGATGCCATCTTTGGTAGAGATCTAGAAAATACACAACCCGTCCCCGAACCACAACAGAAAGCACAAGATGAAACAACTTTGGGTAGAACAGTACCGCCCCAGCACAATTGATGGTTATGTATTTGTTGACGATGCTCAACGAGAACAAGTAGAGACCTGGATCCGAGAAGGATCAATTCCACATTTATTACTAAGCGGCTCAGCAGGCACAGGCAAAACTACTCTGGCCAAATTGCTGATCAACGAGCTGGGCATTGATGAATATGATGTGTTGTACGCAAACGGATCCAAGGAAGCTAGAAAGGTTGAATGGGTTGACAAGCTGATCAGCTTTTGTCAAACCATGCCGTTTGGCAAATTCAAGATAGTGCTAATTGACGAAGCTGACTACATGAATCCCAATAGTGTACAGCCTGCACTGCGCAACTTGATGGAAGACTATTCAGGCAGTGTACGATTCATTCTGACCTGCAATTTTCCCAACAAGATCATTGCACCCCTGCACAGTCGTTGTCAAGGATTCCACATTGTCAAGACTGATCATACAGAATTCACAGCCCGCGCAGCCACAGTGTTGGTCACAGAAGGTGTCACATTTGATCTAGATGTGCTGGACAGTTATGTCAAAGCCACATATCCTGATCTGCGCAAGTGTTTGAATCTGGTGCAGTTGAACTCACAATCAGGAGCTCTTGCACCACCCGGAGCCAGTGACCGCAGCGCCAGAGACTGGAAGCTGGACTGTGTGGACATGTTCAAGCGTGGCAAAATACGTGAAGCTAGAACTCTGCTGTGTCAAAGTTCTGGGCCCGAAGAAGCAGAAGAAATATTTCGTTGGATGTACGACAATCTTGATCTCTGGGGCTCAACTCCAGAGCGTCAGGATCAGGCCATTGTGATCATTCGCAATGGTCTGGTTAGTCACAATGCTGTGGCCGATGTTGAAATCAATCTAAGTGCTACTCTGATCGAACTGGCAGGAATACAATGAGATATCTTACCCTAACCTATTACACCCGCCCGGATGGCAAAATTGACGAGAGCATGAGTGTTATTCGTAATCTCAAACATCGTGATCTACAAATTGCCAGCGTGATCCTGGACTTTAAGAAACTACAAGTAGTCAAGTGCAGCATGAACGGTGTGGTTGTTCCCAACGACTGGGACCGTATTGTAACCTACTATCATCAACACTATGCTAGTACCATTGAGCGACTGTTCAATGAAAACGGCTACGATATTGTCAAGCCAGAGGCCACTGCCAAGGAACCCAATGAAGAACCGAATAATACTAACTGACGCGGACGGTGTGTTGCTGGATTGGGAATGGGCATTTTCAGTCTGGATGCAGGAGCGTGGATACACACTCACAGCAGACAACAAGAAAAGTTATTATCTGCATCATCACTATAATGAACTGGAAGAAAAAGACGCCAAGAAGGTTGTAAAGACCTTCAACGAATCAGCTGCTGTGGGCTTCTTGCCTGCCTTACGTGATGCCACCTACTATGTCAAACGCCTGTATGAAGAACATGGCTATCAGTTTCGAGTGATCACTAGCCTGAGCCTGGACCGTAATGCTGCCAAACTAAGAGAAATGAATCTGCACAAACTGTTTGGCAATGCAATTGAAAGTGTGATTTGCCTGGACACCGGGGCAGACAAAGATACTGCACTAGAGTTCTATCGTGACAGCGGCATGTGGTGGATTGAGGACAAGCCTGAGAATGCTGATGTTGGCTATGCCATGGGCCTGAAAAGTCTACTGGTAGAACACGGGCACAACATGCATCATGTGTGCCCGTATCCGGTGGTTAAAAATTGGCGAGAGATTTATTCAATAATTGCTCCTAGCGAGAATAAAGTTTAAGCACGTCACCAATAATTTTATGGCGTTGTACGTCTCTAGCTTCTAGAGCACATACCTCCATGCCTGTTACTGGGTGCGCACGTAGTCGTTGACACAGGTCCATCAAGCCATTGTCGCCGTTGCTACGGTCTGCCTGCTCAATGTCTCCTGTTATAACGATCTTGCTATTTTGTCCGATACGGGTCATTAACATCTTGGCCTGGGCAGGAGTTGCGTTTTGCATTTCGTCTGCTATTATCCAGCTGTTTTTAAAAGTACGGCCGCGCATGAATGCCAGAGGCGCTATCTCCACTACTTGGTCTTCGATCATGGTTACAATGTCCTGAGGGCGATAAAATTCTCGCATGACATCCAGTAACGGACGGGTCCATGGTTCCATTTTGGCAACAAGATTGCCCGGCAAGAAACCATGTTGTTCTCCTTCAACTCCCACGGCAGGGCGAGTCATTACAATACGTTCACATTCTCCTTGTTTGAGTGCTCGAACAGCGGCCACCATGGCCAGGTATGTTTTACCTGTGCCGGCTGGTCCCACTGTGACCACAATATGCGTGGCAGGATCTTGCAGAGCCATTACCAGGGTTTCTTGATTTCGCGTTCGAGGGATCAAGTCTATACGGCGTTGTCTCTGCTTGGATTCTGAATTAAACGGAATTGTGTTTTCTACCATTTGTGCTGCTACTCTTTTTTGTGTTTGGGCTTTGGCCCCTCTTTGTCTACTCAAGTGCGGTTCTCCTGTATTGTGCTGGTTGCTTCCAGCCTAATATTTAGGTGTTTGCAACTGAAGATCTATGCACCGAGATTTCAGATAGTATTGGACTAAGTATTAGGCTGTGGCGTTAACAACAAAGCTCAGCAGGTCATATCTTACTGAATAAATACCAGGTTAGATAAAATCTACTTATTTTAAAGGCCAATGCAATGTCGTCATCTCTTGTAACCAATCGCGATTATTTGATAAATTTAAATTCTGGAGCAAATACGCTGTCGATTGTGGGCACAGTGGCAATCAATGGCAATTTGAGCGTGACTGGCAACGCCACACTAAGTGGCAACATTCTGGGTGATCGAATTCAAAATGGCACC
Source organism: Haliscomenobacter sp. (assembly GCF_040403615.1). Lineage (NCBI taxonomy): Bacteria > Pseudomonadati > Bacteroidota > Saprospiria > Saprospirales > Haliscomenobacteraceae > Haliscomenobacter > Haliscomenobacter sp. Next base: position 28,957 of record NZ_JBBAKG010000049.1, read on the forward strand.
ACCAGCATAGACATACAGACCATAAATGGCAATGCCAACATCACTGTTGGCGGTGTATCCAACGTGGCGGTGTTTGCCACCACCGGTACATATGTTGCAGGTGTGGTCAGTGCCACTGGCAACATTACTGGCAATTACTTTGTGGGCAACGGATCACAACTCACAGGCATTGTATCAAGCTACGGCAACGCCAATGTTGTGGCCAACTTGGCTGCACTGGGATCAAATCCTGTGAGTACCACTGGCAATATCACTGCTGGCAACATCATTGCTGGCACCCTAGACGCTGTGAATCTAGTGATCAACCGTATCTCCAGTGATGATTCAACCTTTGTCACTGTGGAAGATGGCCTCAATGTAGTGGGAGATATTGATCTTTCGGGCAATATCACAGGTGGTAATGTGTCAACTGCTGGAGTAGTTAAAACTGGATCATTTGTCACAGGTACTATCCCAACCGCAGCTGGCGTAGGAGCAGGTGCTAGAGCATTTGTAACTGATGCTACCAGCGTTACATTTGGCAACCTTTATGTGGGCGGTGCCGCTAATGCAATGCCAGTCTGGAGCGACGGCGCTGCTTGGTATGTGGGCTAAAAAACTGCAACTATATTTAATTTTTCGGTAAATAAAGTATGGACGAAAATATCTTTAAAGATCACACAGACTACTGGAATGTTGCGGACAATATTCGCGACATTTACCTGAGTGAGGGCAGTTTGTTGACCTTGCTGGACTTTGAGCGTGTGCTGGACGAAATGGATGTGTATGCGTTTCGCAACTGGGATCGCGGTGAACTGGTGCAAGGTCCCGATATTGGCAGATACAAGGTAACTTGCATATTCATGTGGCCCGAAAATCTCATGCCCGACCCACGTGGCGGACGCAGACTTTTGCCATTTGACTGTGACGTAAACTTCAAAAAAGTCAACATGAAAATCCCGATCAAGGTCACTGAACCCAGTGACTACCTAGGCGGCACACACATTGCTCGATTAATAACCAAAAAGGTCTGGCTGGTGGAGATTGTGATACCCAAAAACTTGATTTCTGACATACGCACCGGATCCATTGATCTAGAAGATGAAGAAATTGATCTGCAGGATCTAGATGATGCTTATGCACAAGATCTTGACCAGGATCAATACAAAAATGAAGACAAAGCAAATGCAGCACAACAACAACTTCAGCAACCCACAGCAGTCCCCCCAGCAGCTTAACGAAGGGCTGGGCTACAAAGACCTAGAGGGCATAATGAAGCCCACAATTCATATTGACGAATTCAGCAGCAAAATGGGCGAAGATTCTGACGTGATTGTGGTGAGCTTTTTTGTGCGTGATCGCCAAGCTGCCAAGGATCTAACCAGCTGGTTTGAAAAGGGCTATGATTTTGTACTGGATGCTGATACCAGCCCTGGCGAAATCAAACCCAACCGTTATCTGGTGTATCTTGAAATGCGCAGACGCAATGCCGCACCCAAACAGATTGAAGAAATTCTAGACGACCTGGGCACACTCACAGAGTATGAGTCCAGTGACTGGGTCATGGTGTACAAAAAGAAGCGGCACGACTGGAGCCCAGAAACATTTGCTGAACTGGTGCCCTTGACTCCCAACGAGTATCGTGAACGCACAGAAGGTGACTTAAACGAAATGCGTGTGGCAGCAGGAATCACCACAAAAAACATCTATCAACGTGATGCGGGCATGCGGGCCATACAAGCCGCTGCTGGCATTCTTTAAAAATCACAGTTTGGTATACACAAAGTACAGTCTATCATTGGCATCCTTTTTGAAGGTGTCCAGACGCAGGTTGTACTTTTCTGCAAATTCATTTACCACTTCAAAAGTCCAGGGAAAGATTTCCACATAAGGACCTGTCTTGTGTGTGATTCCTGGATTGGCTCGTAGAAAGAATTTGCCGCCAGTCTTCAGCAGACTCACACAGTGCGCAAAACGTGATTCAATATCCGCACGTGAATTGAAGTTTATGGCACCCAGGGCAATGATCACGTCGTGACTCTCAGGCTTTACCCGGTAGTCCAGAATATCCACTTCATAATCTGCGCAGTTATTGTAAGGATCAATTCCCACAAGATTCTGTATGCGGCCTTTGAAAGGATGATAGCCGCAGCCCACATCCAGCACACTTGTAGAGTTCAAGCGGTTGACTTCTTCTGCCAATTCCCAGCCGGTGTGTTCATAGTCTCCTGTGCGTGGCTTCCAGATTTCAGCAAAAAATCTGTGTGTGTAACGTTCGTTGAGATCATCGCAGATCTCCTGCAGGGTGCCGCAGTATTCACAGGGCAAGCTGAGTTCAGCAGCCACAGCATCTCGAAACTTGCGATACCGTGCAGGCGTCCAGGGCATGGCATCTACCACAGTATCAGCACCGATACTGACTCTGATCTGATCATGCTTGCCCAGTGGAAAAGCCAGGTTTAAATTTTTTACAAGAAGGGAGAAAATTTTAGTGTTCATAGAAATTTTTATAAATAAAGTAGAATTTTACAACAGAATTAAATATTTTGTTGTGTTGATACTATATTTAAGGAGAAGACAAGTGATCAAAAAATTATTATTAGCCCTGTTACTGGTACCCGCAATGGTCTGGGCCTGGGAGCCAGTTCGACCTGTTACTGTGATTGTGGGCAACACCCCGGGTGCCGGCAACGAAATTGCCTTTAGAAAACTAGCAGCAATTGTGCAGAAAACCAATCCCACTGTGGTATTTGTGGTGCAGAACATTCCCGGTGCAGACAGCGTGATTGCCAACAACCGGGTGCTGGAATCTGCGCCCGACGGTTACACCATCAATCTACCCAGCCACATGAGCAGTTATGTTACCAATGACATCTGGGAAAAATCCATAAAGAAATACAAGTACGACAGCTTTGTGGATGTGCTGACCATGGGCAAAAGTCCCCTGGTACTAGTGGCCAGTGTGCGCAGTGCCATCAACACACCTGAACAATTTGTGCGATTGATTCGTACTACCACAGCACCCATCAGCGTGGCTGTGGGCGGCGGTGCGCATAGAACTGCATTTGAATATCTGATGGATCGGGGCCGAGGCAATCGAGATCAAGTCAAAGCAATCAAGTTCAACGGACCCATGCCTGCTGTGACCAGCGTGGCCAGTTATGATGGCACACAAGGTACTGAATTTGGTATCTTGCCCATTGCAGTGGCCAAGGCCCTGATCGACGCAGGCAAGGTCAAACCCATTGGATTCACCGGCACCCGCCGCATGCCACAGTTTCCTGCTGTGCCGCTGCTGAATACTGTGGCACCTGGTATCAATGTATATGCAGCCTGGAGTATCCAATTGCCCCCGGGTGCAGACTCTGCTGTGGTGAGCTGGTATCAACGTGAATTCAGTGCTGCGGTGCGTTCTGCAGAGTACAAAGAATGGGCCGATGGTCAGGTGATATTCTATGAAGAATCTGAATTGACTCCTGCAGGACTAAAACGGCAAATGGACGAGCTACGTGCTGCCTTTATTCCGGTGCTGAGTCGAATTGACTTGACCAAGGAATGAAATATATCTTTGTGGCCGGAGCTCCGGGATCAAAATGGAGCAGTGTGGTAAAGAACATCTATCACAGTGCCAGCATTGATCGCAGCGATTATTCAGATGCTAGAACCTATTATCACGATGCTAGTGGCAAAATGGAACTAATGCATCTGGGCGCATACTTTGATCCCGGAATGGAATTTGGGGATTTCTTTGATAATCTAGATCAATACACCAAGGAACAATGTGAAACAGAATTCGACAGACCATTTTCAGGCTCAGACATTCGTATCATCAAAAGTCATGTATTTGCGCACCACCTGGAATTCATTAAACGAACGTGGCCTGACTGTGCCATTGTGCTGGTTCATCGCAGCAGTGATTCTTGCCTGGGTTGGTGGGTAAAGTGCGGACATTTCGACATCACCTATCCTGACTACAGTAAATACTACGAAAATCTAAGACAAATGAGTCGGATCATTTCTGCGCAGAATCAGGCAATTGAGTCTGGCATGAATCAATGGACTGGACATGATGTTTACAGCAATCTAGAACTGGCACAAGTGTTGGCACTGGATCCACCACTAGACCAGTACGCACAAAACTACGCACAAGCAGACATAAAGGTAAAGATAATATGAAAAATCAAGCTGATTACGACAGCAGTTGGCAATGGTGTGTGGATCACAGCCGGTATCACTTTGACCATCGTCGAGTTGACAAAGCTGGAGAATGGTTTCAGGTGCTGGGCCGTTTTGTGGGCAACTGGACTGCGGAAGTACAACAGGCACAGGGCAAGCCCATTACCTGGGCCACTCGCAAATTCTACAGCAATGATGATGACACAGTCAGTCCCATGTTGGCACAGGAACAGAATGATCTGCGTAACACAGGAGCACCGGTTGATCTGCAACTGACTGATGCTGTGTTTGACATCAGCCCGTTTCCTACACTAACAAAAATAAGCAACTACTTTGGTCTAGAAGATGCCAAAATTCGCATGCATTTTCAGCAGCCTGGACAGATGTTCAACCTGCACATTGACAAGCTGCAAGAACGCTGCCCCGACGATCCTGAGCGTGTGGTCCGTATGAGTGTGATGCTCACCGACTGGGAACCCGGACAGTTCTATCTGTACGGCACAACCACCTACTCTGGATGGCGTGCAGGCGATGTGCATGTGTTTGACTGGGCCAATGTTCCGCATGCCACTGCCAATGCTAGCCGCAGCATGAGACCCGTTTTGCAAATTACCGGACTTAAAACTGCCAAGACACACCAGCTGCTGGAGCAGGCAGGACCCTTGGTCACATATCCCATATGAAAACACTACTAATACTAACAGGCCCGCAAGGTGCAGGCAATCACTTATGGTCAAAGATATTTGCCCTACATCCGCAGGTGTTGGGATGGCGTGCCCTGCTGGACACACACTGGATTGGTCACGACCAAGAGCCATTTGCACAGGCCTGGCAGGATCCTGCTAGACTGAATGAAATGAGCTGGCGACAAGCAGACTGGTTTGTGACGTCAATGAGTGTGCCTTACATGAATAATGGCACTGTCACAGTACCAGACTTCAAGAGCTTTGTGCGTGGCGTACAGAACCTGGGTCACCGAGTAATTTTTGGTGTACTAGGTCGCGATCAAAACATTGTGCGTATGCAACAGACTCGAGTGCGTGGTGCAGTGACCCTGGATCAGTCACTCAAAGAATTTGACAATCTAGCAGCACCTGTATTTTTAAGCTATGAATTACTGCATCTTTATGGGCACAAGTATCTGGAATCCATTGGGCGCCAGTTGAATTTTCCCATTGCGGTCAATGATCCCAGAATCACAGCCATACTAGCAGATGATACCAATGCCAAATACTTTGGCGTTGTTGGCGCACAACCAACAGATGAACTAGCAAGACACGCTTCAAGGAAACACACATAATGCCACAACAAATTCTCATAATGGGCTGCAAGGATCGGCACCTGAGTTATGCATGACACACTTTTAATCTGCGGCGATAGTTTTGCTGCAGATTGGACTGTTAAATATCCTGGGTGGGGTTGGCCTAATAAATTGGCCGAATGTTTTGATGTAACTAATCTTGCACAACCCGGCTGCGGCGAATACAAAATATATCAACAGTTGCTTTCGGTTGATCTAAACAAATTTAGCACAATCTTGGTATCACATACCAGCCCCAACCGTATATATGTTAAAACTCATCCTGTGCATTACAACGATGTACTGCACAAAAATAGTGATTTAATTTACACCGACATTCTGGAACACGCAAAAAATGATAAATCATTGAGTTCTATAGTTGATTATTATGAAAACTATTTTGATTTAGAATATGCAAAATTTGTGCATGCAATGACCTGTGAAAAAATACAAAATTTATTGACAACTGTTACAGGAAAAATTTTGCATGTTGTACATTCTCCCTGGGACAAGTTACATCAATTTGATAATATGATAAACCTTGAATGGGTATTCAAAAAACACAACGGTTTTATGAATCATTATACTGACCAAGGTAACAAGATAATTTACGATTTAGTTGTGAAAAAGATAAATGAGTCAGACTCTGCTGCCAGATTTTAATGCAAAAACTAAAAAATGAATACTAATAGTAAATATTCTAAGCCAGTGGAATTTCATCCCACAGATGATTCAGCACAACATACGTCAAGGAAATGGCAATGACAAAGATATTACCTAATTTTTTGTGGTGGAGTCTCCGCAATGCACAATCGACAGAACTTCAAATTGATTCGCCAACATCGTGTGCTGACATTGATCATTATAATGCGTTTTTGGACCCAATTACCTACCATCACAACAGCAGAGGATTTAGAGATCACGAATGGCCTGACACCGTTGAACAATTACAGCAGTGTGTTTGGTGCTTTGGCGACAGCCAGACTGTGGGCATTGGCAACCCAATATCACACAACTGGGTTTATCTGCTAGAACAGTCACTAGATCAACGTTGTATCAACGTAAGTATGGCCGGACAAAGCAATGAATGGATGACTAGGAAAATTCAAAATCTTTTAACTGAAATTATTCCTGCTACTATTGTAATACACTGGAGTTACACACACCGTCGAGAGAAACCAGATTTAATTTTAGACAATTTAATTAATTCAGTCTGGAAAAAATTCTACAACAATATCAAAGATGCAACCTGGCCCAGTGGTATAAAGTTTGAGGATTTTCATACCTTGCCCCTACATATGCAAAAAGAAATAAAAGAAATACATTATGATGCCGACAAAGAAAAATTTAACTTTGATTGCACCAATGATGGCATATACGACGAGGACCGTTTTCTTCATTATTCAGAAAACGCCACAACAGAAGATGACACGCAAAATACGATTGACTGTATCAATTGTGTTGAACAATTAGCACAGCAACACAATATCAATGTAATACACAGTTTTGTTCCTAGGTTTGCTCCGGAGGATCAAATACCAGTGATTGAAAAACATTTAGCACAAACAGGTGCTAAATTTGTGCCAGCATTTGCGACTATGGATTGGGGTCGTGATATGAGTCATTATGGTGTTAAAACTGCTAGTTATTTTGTGAGCAAAATTATACAGTTAGTATGAGATGTCCAGTAAATAATAGGATACCACACTTCAAACAGAAAGAAATAGGAATAACATGACACAACGAATTCTCATAATGGGCCTGCCCGGAGCAGGTAAAACATTTCTGGCCACAGCCTTAAAAAAGTTCCTGGAAACCAACAGCAGTATTCGACACATGCCCATGAGCAGAATGATCAATATGGAAATGGCGCCTTCCAAATATTCATGCTCAGTGGACTGGTTCAATGCTGACGACATTCGCAAAAGATTCAATGACTGGGATTTCAGCCGTGAAGGACGCATACGTCAGAGCATCAGAATGGCCGATTTTGCACTCAGCTGCACCAGTGACTATGTGATCTGTGACTTTGTGGCACCGCTAGTGGAACAGCGCAACAACTTCAAAGCAGACTGGTGCATATGGGTAGATACCATTGCGGCTGGTCGATTTGAAGATACCAACCGAGCCTTTGTTGAACCTGCGGTATATGATTTCCGAGTCACAGAACAAGACGCAGACAAATGGGCAGAATTCATTGGACAACACATTCTTGAAAATCGTCGCAGACCCATGTTTGACTGGCGTCAAGAAACTGTGCAGATGCTGGGTCGCTGGCAGCCTTGGCATGCAGGACATCGTGCCTTGTTTGAAAGACTGATAGCTCGTACAGGGCAAGTGGTTATTCAAGTGCGTGATGTGCAGGGCTGGCAAGGGTCAAATCCTTTTGCCATTGATCAAGTGCGAGCAGCAATAAAAAGAGATCTAGATCCGCTATATCAGGGACAGTATGAAATACAAATTGTGCCCAACATAGTGCATATTGGCTGGGGGCGCGGCGTGGGGTATACACATGCAGAAGAAATCTTTGACGAAGCTATCACCAGTATATCAGGCACAGCCATAAGGAAAAGCCTGGGTCTTGCATGATTTTACCCAGCTTTGTTCTGCCAGCATATTGTAATCTCATTGCTACACAATCCGGCATGGATAGTCCTGAACATTGTGTTGACATTGATCATTACAGATCATATCCATGGCCTGTTGTGTACAAATATAACAGTAGAGGGTATCGCGACGCGGAATGGCCCGAGGATCTTGGCCAAGCTATATGGTGCTTTGGTGATAGTTTTACAGTTGGCCTCGGCAGCACACATGCACACACCTGGACCCAGCAATTGCAGAAACAATCAGGAATACGCACTATAAACATTGGAATGAATGGAGCCAGCAACAACTGGATTGCCCGTAAGATACAGGAATTATCAGCAGCCAATGTTCGTCCAGGAGCAATTGCAGTACACTGGTCTTATTTGCATCGTCGCGAATTACCAGTCTGGGCAGTAGAGCCGTTGGTCAACCGTCTCTGGGAGAAATTCTATAATAGCATACGTGACGAGTCTTGGTCTGAGTGCAAACATTTTCGAGACTTTGAGTTACTGCCAGATGCTGTCAAACAAGAAATAAAAACTCAGCACCTGGACCTAGTACGTGAATATTGGTTCAGATATGATTGTGAAAAGATTCGAGATGAAGAACGCAGGCTGGAGTTTGATGTAGATGCCACTCCCAAACAAGATGTTGAAAATCTAATAGACGCTATACACAGTGTAGAACAACTGGGACTACCAGTGATACATAGTTTTATACCCAATTACGCACCCAATCATGCTACACAAACACAAATAGAACAATATTGTTCACAGCAAGGATACTGTGTGGTTACTGATTTGCGAATGCTAGATCGAGCTCGTGACGGACATCATTATGATATACTTACTGCTCAATGCCTGGCGCATGAGCTGATGCAGCAATTATAGAATTTGCATGCCAATTCATTAGTTCTTTTTGCATAGACACACCAAGATGTTCGTGAGTATAAGTTTCGCCTAGGCCATTGCGTAAAGACCACTCATTGTACCAATCAACGCACTCTGAAAAATTCTTTATTATCAATTGTTTTTCTGTCATGGTTTGCAGTTTAATAGGCACCGAAGTAACAAGAATTTTATCTTCAACTAATTGTTCAAGAGATTTGTATGTAGCGGTGTATTTCTCTCCGTGATCTATTAGATATTTTTGGTCCAGCGAATTCAGGCTACTGGTCACTTGAGTTTTTTCAACTGGTTGCAGTTGAAATTTTGACATGCCATTGGCAGCATTGTGATCCAGACTCAAAGGCGCAGCATAATCAAGTTGTTGACTAATTCCGCTAAGATCACTCAGCAGGTAATGGCATCTATTCCAGGTTTCAAAATCCTGACCAAACGTTTCTTTCCAACCCAGTCGTGGAGAATTATTAAATATAGGCAAGTCCAGTATATACTTTTCAATCTGAGGCAAGTCTTTTTCATAATTGAAATAACTGCCCACTGAAAAATGATTATCTACCCAGGCAAGATAATTTCGATATTTATTTAAATATGTAGTCATGCCTTCGGCTTGTACGGTAATAGGATTTTTGTACAAGTCGTAAAACGTGTCCACTTTTTCTGCATGAGAATACACATTGAGTTTTTTACTATGCACCTTGATACACCAGCTTAGTGCATGTTCTAGTAGATTTTGCCTACGTGCTGAAATAATAAAAAAATTGTCATTTAGATACTGATAAAATGGCACTTGTTGAGCCATGCTGTCGCCACGACTTTTTATATGGTAATGTGCCAGACGAGCTGTTTTGTAATGCTTGACTGATGACAACAGGTCAGTGACTTGATCCAGTGATTGATGGTATCCCCAGAGATTGGGTTTGGTCAAAACTTCGCACTTGAACAACGGACTATAATAGCGCATGATTCCATTGGTAAGTTCGTGTAAATTGATCACAGGCTGATCAAAATTGTTGCCCAGCATATACACTGTGATTAATCTTTGCAGTAGAGTACTACCCACCCGATCAGGTGTAAGGATCAAAACATTCATAAAGTACTTATATGCGATAAATATCATATATGTTTATCTTGCACCTTCTCCCAGACAGCGTGATCTTGTGGTTCTGTAATGGCCTGCTTGTAGCGGGTGTTGCATTGACTGTTACGGCCTTTTTCATAAAATCAATTCCTGTTATCAATCAGTATCGAATACCTGCACAAGTCCTGGGTATCGCACTGCTAGTTGTGGGCGTGTATTTTCGCGGTGGACTTGCAGTAGAGCAGACCTGGCGTGAACGTGTGGCCGAACTCGAAGCACAGATCATGGTGGCTCAAGCTGCCTCCAAAGACGCCAATGTCAAAATAGAAACTCGAGTCGTAAAGAAAACTGAGTATATTACTCGCCGTGGCCAAGACATTGTGCAGTACGTGGATCGCGAAGTTGTCAAGTACGACAACACCTGTGTGATTCCTGCACCATTTATACAAGCACACAATCGTGCAGCGGAGCCAGTCAAATGAGAGCCAATGAATTTATTACTGAAAAGTGGAGCCCAAAATACAAAAAAAGCATCAATTGCAGCCATCCCCGAGGCTTCAGCCAAAAGGCCCATTGTGCAGGCAAACGCAAGAACAACGAATCTGTTGATGCCACTGTGATGGAAATGGTGTGTGAAGACTGTGGCATGTGTGAGGCACATGCCAACACCGACGTCAATGAAAATCTGCGAGACTGGTTCAAGGACAAATGGGTACGCTTTGGGCCCGACGGCAAAATACGCGGTGACTGTGCTAGAGGTTCAGAATCTGAAGGCAAGCCCAAGTGTTTGCCAAGAGCCAAGGCACAGGCCCTGGGCAAGAAAGGTCGTGCAAGTGCAGCCGCAAGAAAACGACGCCAAGACCCTGACGCCAATCGTTCAGGCAAGGCCATCAATGTCAAGACCAAATGAGCATGTTCATTGATGACAAAGATGTTTGGGCACAGTGTCCCGTAGACTACTTGTGGATCTATGACAAACTGATACTGGCCCGCAAACTGGGCTATCAAGCAGCACCCGCAGGTATTCCAGTGCCCCAACCGGGCTGGTACATTGTGCGTCCCATAACCAACATTCGCATGATGAGTCGCGGTGCTAAAAAATTATGGCTCACACCTGCTGACACTGATTCAGTACCGGATGGATCGTTTTGGTCAGAATGTTTTGAAGGCCGACACACATCAGTGGACTTTCACTGGGGCACACAGCATCTTGCGGTGGAAGGATTCCGTGACGATGCCAACAGATTGGACCGTTTTTGTCGCTGGCAAAAGATCACTGACACTGTGGCGTTTCCGCTGGTGCTGCAGGATCTAGGCCAAATTGCTGAATGGGTCAATGTAGAGTATGTGGACAATCACATTATAGAAATACATCTGCGCTACAACGATGATTTCAGCAATCATGCCGGCAATATCATATATCCTGTGTGGCGAGACCGGCCTTTTCCACAACCAGCGGGCACCCGCTGGTACAACAGTCCCAGCGGAGACCGAGTGGGGTTCTGGGTCAAGGAATAAATATCACATGCTGATCCAACACATTTTAAACGAATCACGAAATTCCACACTTGACTGGCGCAATGACGAGCCCAAGAAGTTTGTGGCTGCTCTGACCAAAAAACTGGGTGCACCAGATGAAATCACTGATAATCGTGCTGTATGGTACGACAAGGATGGATTCAAGCGCATTGAAGTCATGGACGAGTACATTCTACACTGTTGTCCAGCACCGCACCATGATTTTGTGTACAGCACCATAGATTTACATGTGCCCAAGAAGTTTGTGCGGGTGTTGGCAGAATCATCAGAAAGCATCTTGTTGGATCTGCTCAAAAATGAAGTATCAGCTCGTTGTGCCACGCTGAGTGCAAATGCAGTCACCCTGAACTATGTGCTGGATGTGGTTTCGGGCAGAATCAAAGGCTCCAAAGCAGAATACGAAAGTCGTATCAAACGACTGTACAAAAACCGACTGGACCCTGATCCTGACTGGTGGCCAGATGTAACTAGAGAAGTACGCAAATGAACATAAATGATATCATTACAGAATCACAACACAAGTGTCCGCACTGTGGTGGACCCTTGGTGGAGTATTCAGACCTGATGGAAAAGAAAGATGCCTGCTACTACAAGGTCAAGGCCTCAGCAAAAGTATGGCCGTCAGCCTATGCATCAGGTCGCCTGGTACAGTGTCGCAAAAAAGGTGCTGCCAACTATGGCAACAAATCAGAAGGTGTAACGGAGGACTCCTTAAACGAATCAGCGTATGAGGAAGCGTGGGAATTGATTAGTCAACCTGTTCCAGAAATACAACAATTTGTAAAACAATTAGGATTAGCACAAGACGACACTACGGCTAAACAAATAGCATTGATGATTGATGCTACTCCAGATACGCAACTGCCTGCCGCAAGTATTCCTAAATTAAAAAATCTTGCTAATAAAGGTAATGATGTCCAAACATTAAAAGCAATTCAACAAATCAGTGGCAGACCAGATGCGGTTCAACAATATGCTAAAATAATGCAGGCTCGTGACGCAGGAGAAGGTAGACAGCGTGGGTATAATGTTAGCGGTTTAATCAACTCTGTTGAATCTGGAAATTATGAAGCACCGGTGTTATTAAAATTAGCCACTGGAACTTATGTAATTGGTGGTAGAACAAGATTATACGCCGCATTGGCTTTGGGTATTCCTGCTAAAGTAAAAATTATTAGCGGGTCTACATTTGCTAAACAAGGTCAGCAAGGTGTGGCGGAAGCACAGCTGGATGAAAAATGCTGGGACGGTTATCAGCAACAGGGCATGAAAAACAAAAGTGGCCGCCAGGTGCCCAACTGTGTGCCTGTTGAGGAAGAACTCACAATGGAGCAGCAGTTTGACCTGATCGAAGACATGGTAGAAAGTCTGGCTCAAGCACATGGTGTGGACTCAGAACAAATCTGGGAAGACTTTGAATCAGTGGACGATCACGAACTGTTTGAAACAGCAGCCTGGCGTCGCAAAGAAGGCAAGAGCGCCAAGGGCGGACTCAACGCCAAAGGTGTGGCCAGCTACCGCAGAGAGAATCCCGGATCAAAACTGCAGACAGCAGTGACCACAAAGCCGTCAAAACTCAAGCCTGGCTCAAAAGCAGCCAAGCGCAGAAAGAGTTTTTGTGCCAGAATGGGCGGAGTAAAAGGCCCAATGAAAAAGCCCAATGGCAAGCCCACACGCAAGGCCCTGGCCCTGAGAAAATGGAACTGCTGACATGTTTCAAGAACATCAACTAAGACTGGATTGGTCTCAGCCATTACCAAAATACTATTTTGATAACAGCCCATTCAAGACTCACTTGCTCAACGCACTCAGTATCACATTCCCACACGGTGAGAAGTTCTTTATTGACAGTGTAAAACACTACCGAGATCATGTGACTGATCCTGATGAAGCTGCGGCTGTGACTGTGTTTGTCAAACAAGAGAACTGGCATCGCTATGTGCATCAACAGTACAACACCTGGTTGACGGCTCAAGGACTACCTGCTGAATACCTGGAACTACTGGCACTGAAAAAACTAGAATGGACCAAACAAAAACTAGGACATCGTGGATGGTTGTGTGTCACAGCCAGCATGGAACATGTGACAGCAATCTTTGCCGAACACATGTTGACTCACCCTGAATTGCTGGACAGCATGCACCCGCATTTTCGTCAGGTATGGACCTGGCATTCAATTGAAGAAATTGAACACAAGGCAGTGGCCATGAACACACTGAATGCCATAGGTGGCGGCCACCGTCGCAGAGCCATGATATTGACCACCTTGAACTTTGCATGGGATATTGCTCGAAGCACAGTTATCCTACTTCGACATGATAAACAATTGTACAAATGGCG
>NZ_JBBAKG010000050.1:0-42638 GCF_040403615.1 Haliscomenobacter sp.
TTTCGAATGTTCTAAAATGGTTCAAACTTGATTGAGTTAACCCTGGGCTGTCCCCAAGTTTGAAACCATTGTCGAATGCGCCACTTTATTGAGGCAAGGCGAAGTATCGTTAAAGCCATTCAGGCACCTAGAAATTGCTGATCCGGAAGTGGCGATACCGCAGTATGCGAAAGCGATTAAGGGGTATTTCCTGTAGCCAGAAATCAAGATAATTTGATGATAAGATAGTTATCTGTTTAGTCGAAGATTATTCAATAAAGACCTTGCAGTTTTATCAAGAGTTTGTTATTTTTGTTTTTTTTATAAAAAAAATGTTTTTCACCAAGTTGAATAATCAAAATGTACTACCGCCGAAAAGTTTTATTAAGTCTGTTGCAAATGTTTGAGGGTACGTTGGAGAAAATTCAACTTCAAAAACTGCTTTTTTTGTTTTGCCAAAAACAGGAGAAACCTGCTTTTCATTTTATTCCTTTCAAATATGGTTGTTTCTCTTTCCAAGCCAATGCTGATTTAGGAACTTTGGGGAAATATGGCTTGATCGATGAGCTGGAAAAAAGCTGGAAAATCAATACCAAAGAAGATTTTCTAAAGGCCTTGAACAAGCAGGATGCACTTTTGATGCGAGGCATTGCTTTGGTCTATAAGACTAAATCTACTGATGATTTAATAAAATTGACGTATCAGAAATATCCTTATTATGCCATCAATAGCCAAATTGCTGGAAAAATTTTAGGCAATGAAGAGTTGATGAAAGTAACTAAAAGCAGACCGGAAAGTGAGAAAAAATGCTTGTATACTATTGGTTACGAAGGCATAAGCTTGGAAGAATACATCAACCGACTCATCCAAAAAGACATTAAAATTTTATGCGACGTGCGGAAAAATTCATTCAGCATGAAGTATGGCTTTAGTAAATCGCAACTACAAGCTGCTTGTGAAGGCGTTGGGATTAAATTTTTGCATTTTCCAGAAGTTGGCATTGAAAGTAGCCAACGCCAGGAACTCAATAACCAAGATGACTATGATCAACTTTTTGCAAGCTATTGCCGGGAAGTTCTGCCTCAAACCTTGAAGACGCAAGAAGCCATTTTGGCTTTAGTCGAACAGCAGCATCGAGTTGCTTTGACTTGTTTTGAAGGACAGCATTGCCAATGCCATCGTAGTCATTTAGCCACAGCAGTTGCTCAACTGCCAAATTTCAAATATGCTGTAGAACACCTGTAAATTACCTGTATATGCCCCTTAAACGCGTTTTACTCACGGTAACAACTTACCCTTTGCCTTCCCGCAGTTACGACGAATTAGTTTGTACAGCTGGGGTATTGGAAGATGGATCATGGATTCGCATTTATCCCGTTCCACTTAGCTTCTTGAGTGGACTGAAAAAAGATGGTGTTGTCGGAACCACCAAATACACCTGGATCGAACTCAATCTCAAAAAGCGCCAGGATGATTTTCGGCCTGAAAGCCACTCACCAGAAGATTACGAATTTAAAGACCTGGTTGTAGGTGAACATCTTGGAACAGAACATGAATGGGCTGCACGAAAGCAATTCTGTCTTACAAATGTGTACACCAATTTAAAGCAGTTGATCGAAGAATCTAAAGCACCCAAAAATTTATCGTTGGCTACTTTTAAACCTGCCAAAATTTTGGGATTAGACATCGAAAAAGACACCGATGATTGGAAGGAGACCTGGAAAGCTCTACAAAATCAGCTTTCATTGTTTGGAGAAAAGGCTGAAGAAGCAAGAGAGGTAATGAAAAAATTGCCTTACAAGTTCTTCTACCGATTTGTAGATGAACAAGGTACTCAATCCAGAATGATGATTGAAGATTGGGAGATTGGTGCACTATATTGGAATTGTCTCAGGATGGCTCAAAATGATGAAGCCACTGCGCTTCAAAAAGTGAGGGAAAAATACTTTGATGACTTTATTTCCAAGCGTGATGTTTATTTCTTCATGGGAACTACCAAAGAATGGCACATGCGCAGGGGTAAAAACCCATTTGTGATAATTGGCGTATTTTATCCGAAAAAGAAAGTGCAATTGACCTTGTTTTGATATTGGTCTTAAGATGCGAAAAAAACTCATAAGACGAATCTTCCCATATTTCTTCCGAACTTCGGCATGATTTAGTTTTTACATTCCATTTATCCAATTTGTATGCGGGTCAATAAATTATCACTCCTCTTCTTGACACTGGTGATTCAAGCAGCAACTTTCGCCCAAGTCCCTCAAAGCGCCTTGTCCAACGCCGATTTCCTCACTCCCCCTCAACGCTACGGCATCCGCTGCTGGTGGTGGTGGCTCAACGGCAACGTCACCAAAGCGACCATTTCGCGTGATTTGGCAGAGATGAAAGCCAAAGGCTTCAGTGGCGCTTGTATTTTTGATGCAGGTGGTGCCGACCAACGTGGCAATGCCCAAGTGCCCGAAGGGCCCATGTTTGGATCATCCGCCTGGCGCGACCTGTACCTGCACGCCATCAACGAAGCCGAAAAGCACGGTTTGGTCCTATCGCTCAGCATTCAGAGTGGCTGGAACCTCGGTGGCCCAGACATCACTCCTGCCGAAGCGGCCAAACAAGTGGTTTTTTCGGAAACCAAAATCCAGGGAGGAACCCGCGTGCGACAAGCCCTGGTGCAGCCCCCCAGCCGCTATGAGTACTACCAGGACATTGCCGTGCTGGCCATTCCCTACCAGGAGAATTCGGGAAAGCAACCCATTCGGGATTTTGCCAATAAAGCCGCAACCAAAGAAGTAGGTTGGTCGGTACCCGAAACCCGCCCGCTGCTGACCGATGTTCCAGGAACACCAGGCGAAGAAGATGCGGCGCTCAGTCAGGTCTTGAATATCAGCGCTTATTTTCAACACGGCCAGTTGGATTGGAATGCGCCTCCGGGCGAATGGACGGTACTCAGAATCGGATATTCTCCTACCGATGCCCATGTATCCACTTCCAGCGGCAAGTGGCAGGGGTCGGTGATTGATTACATGAGTGCCAAGGCTTTCAACCGTTATTGGGATACCCACGTAGAACCACTCCTGAGCATGATCGGCGACCGCGCGGGCAAAACCCTCCAATACTTGCAAACCGACAGCTTTGAAGCCGGGGGCATGAACTGGACGGACGGATTTGAGGCGGAATTTAAAAAACGCCGGGGCTATGATCCACTGCCTTATTTGCCCATTCTGGCTGGCAAAATCATCGAAAACCGCGAAACCAGCAATCGCTTTCTCAACGACCTGCGCAAAACCTTGAGTGATTGCATCTCCGACAACCATTACCGCGTTTTTGCGGAACGCGCCAAAAAATACGGCATCGGTATCCAGCCCGAATCTGCCGGGCCTCACGCCGGCCCTTTTGACGGACTCAAGAACTACGGCCATTCCGAAATCATGATGAGCGAGTTTTGGTCGCCCTCTCCGCACCGCTCCAAGCCCGTTGATCGCTTTTTTGTGAAACAGGCCGCTAGCGCAGCCAAAATTTTTGACAAAAAATTGGTGGGTGCAGAATCCTTCACCACCATCGGGCCACATTGGAACGACGTGATTTGGGCGGATATGAAACCCAGTGTGGACCACGAATACTGTGCGGGTCTGAACCTGGTTTATTTGCACACCTTTACTTGCTCTCCACGCGAGATGGGGCAACCCGGGCAAGAATATTTTGCTGGTACCCACTTTAACCCCAACGTCACCTGGTGGCATTATTCCATTCCGTTTATCCAATACCTAAGTCGATGTCAAATGCTTTTGCAACAAGGTCGCTCGGTGGCGGATGTGCTGTATTACTATGGCGACCACATCCCCAACCTGGGGCGCTATAAAGAAGATGATCCAGCCGGCACACTGCCCGATTACGATTACGACCTGATCAACGAAGACAAATTGCTGACTTTGGCGGTAAAAGATGGCCAAATTGTTTTGCTGAATGGCGTGCGTTACCTGGTGCTGGTATTGCCCAATCACCAGGTATTGTCTTTGGCGGCGCTGAAAAAAGTACAAGCGCTGGTCAAGGCAGGCGCAACCGTGATTGGAATGCCAACCCTGAGCACGGCCAGTCTGGTAGGTGGCGCGATCGCGGAACAAGAACGTGCTAAAATTGCGCTAGCCCTTTGGGGTAATGCGCCCGGAGTAGTTGGCATGCGCAAGGTGGGCAAAGGCCAGATCATTTGGGGCAAAACTGCCCGGGAGGTACTTGCTCCCAAACTTTTGCCCGATTGTTCCTTTGTACAAAAGCCGGAAGGAAAAACCTACGATTACATTCACCGACAAACCGCTACGGAAGATTTCTATTTCATCAGCAGCCAAAATCCTGTAGCGACCCAGGTCACTGCGGCCTTCCGCACGCAAAGCAAGCAACCCGAACTTTGGGACGCCGTGACTGGCGAGATCCGCGAAGCGACTACCTTTTACCAAAAAGATGGCAAAACCTATTTGCCTCTGGATTTTGCTCCCAATGGATCCATTTTTGTGGTATTTAGAAAAACCCTGCCCGGCGGGTCAAAAGCAGTTGGAAGCAAAACCGCAAATTTCCTGACCTATCGCCCAATTGAAACATTGAAATCACCCTGGCGGGTATTGTTTGATCCTGAATATGGTTACCAGGAATTGCGCCTGGATTCCTTGGTGAGTTGGCATACCCGACCAGAGGAAGGCATCAAGTACTTTTCGGGTACTGCTGTTTACCGCACCTACTTTGACGCGAAAGACCTTTCGGGCAAACAATTTCTGGATCTTGGAGTGGTCAAAGATGTGGGCATTGCGATGGTAAAATTGAATGGCAAAGACCTGGGCATTTTGTGGTGCCCTCCTTACCGCGTCTCCATTGCAGGCTTTTTGAAACCTACTGGCAATGAATTGGAAGTAGCCGTGGTCAATTCCTGGCGCAACCGCCTGGTCGGTGATCGGGGCAAGCCCCCAAACCAGCGGATTACCAAAACCAACATCACCATCAAACCAGAGTGGGAGTTGCTGGAGTCGGGATTGTTGGGGCCGGTACGACTGCTGAAGGGGGAGTAGAGAAATAGAATTTTTTTATCGTCCCTTAATCCTTGTTGCACAGCTTCGCTGTATTTTTATTCACCACGACGAAACGACGGACACGACGTTTTGCTACGCACTACACGACGCTTGCGTCGTGTTCATGACGCACGAAGTGCGTAAAACGTCGTGTTCGTTGTGTCGTCGTGGTGAATAAACATTTTGGCGCAGCCAAAATCCATTCTTTGTGTTCTAACCGTATCGCGTTAAAAAGAAGGTTACAATTTGGACTAAATTCGAGCGCTCGTCAAATCACATTCGTCTGCACAAACTCCGCTTTTTCGGGATAATCCGTGGTGTAATGCAGCCCCCGGCTTTCTCTCCGCAAACGTGCTGAACGCGTGATGAGGTAAGCAATCGTAATCAGGTTGCGCAACTCGCACAATTGAGGACTGATGGTCGTCGTGTTGTATATTTCTTCCGTTTCGCGGTAGAGCAATTCCAGGCGATCCAGGGCGCGTTTAAGGCGTACATTGGAGCGGACGATGCCAACATAGCTGCTCATAATTTCTTTCAGTTCCTTGATACTCTGGGTGATGAGTACCATTTCTTTGGGATCGGTGGTACCGCTGGCATTCCAATCGGGGATGCCTTTTTGGATGCTCCAGTTGTCAATTTTCACCAGAACATCATCGGCAATGCGCTGCGCAAAAACCATCGCTTCCAGCAGGGAGTTTGAAGCCAGGCGATTGGCCCCGTGCAACCCGGTAGAAGTACATTCGCCCACTGCGTACATCTGATGTATCGAAGTTTGTCCCAGTGCATCTACCTTGATGCCACCACACATGTAATGGCAAGCCGGAGCTACCGGGATCATGTCCTGCATGGGATCGATGCCGATGCTTTTACACTTGTCGTAAATGGTAGGAAAATGCGCAAGGAAATCCTCCTGATTGATGTGCCGACAATCCAGGTACATACAATCTTCCCCACGGATTTTCATTTCGTTGTCGATGGCGCGGGCTACGATGTCACGTGGGGCAAGGGATTTGCGCTCATCGTATTTGTGCATGAATTCTTCGCCTTCCTTGCTTTTGAGGATAGCGCCAAACCCTCGCACCGCTTCTGAAACCAAAAACACGGGATTGTCCCCACCTGGGTTGTACAAAGAAGTGGGGTGAAACTGTACGAATTCCATGTTTTCCGTCCAGGCTTTGGCGCGGTAGGCCATCGAAATGCCGTCACCAGTGGCAATCACCGGGTTGGTAGTAGCGCGGTAAACCTGCCCCGTGCCGCCAGTAGCGACTACAGTTGTACGTGCCAAGATGGTTTCAATGACGTTGTTTTTCTTGTTGAGCGCATACGTACCAAAGCACTGAATGTGCTGCATTAAGCGGGTAACCGACATCCCGAGGTGGTGCTGGGTAATCAGGTCGACGGCAAAATAATGCTCGTGGATGCTTATGTTGGGCAGGGCATCTGCTTTGGCCATCAAGGCGCGCTGCATTTCCCAGCCCGTGAGGTCTTTGTAATGCAGGATGCGCTTTTCGGAGTGGCCGCCTTCTCTGGCCAGATCGTATTGCGATGCGTCTTTGGTTTTGTCAAATCTGGCCCCCCAATCGATGATGTCTTGTACGCGAGCTGGTCCTTCGGATACTACTATGTCTACGATAGCTTCATCGCAAAGGCCATCGCCAGCGTCGAGGGTATCTTCTTTGTGCTTGGTGTAAGAGTCGACTTCAACGTCCCAAACGGCGGCTACTCCACCTTGGGCATATCGCGTATTGCTTTCTCCTTCAATGGTTTTGGTGAGCACAGTGACAGACAAGTCAGGGCGAGCTTCTGCAATTTTGATGGCGGTGCTTAATCCGCCGATGCCAGAGCCGATAATGAGGACGTCGGTTTCGATCATCAGGATTGAATTGTTTACAAAAAGTAACGAATAGGAAGCAGAGATGTTTGAAAACTCTGGTTTTATTAGACTCTTTACAACAAGTTTATTGGACAAATTCCACTTCAATGCCCATTTCTCCTACACCGTTCAAGCGCATCGTTTGTTTACCGTGCACCTGATACCCTTTGAGTGGGCGGTATTCCAGTTCTTGCCAAGTACTGGCGATGATGCTTTTGAGGTGGTTTCGAATGGCGATGCGGTCTATTTGCTGGTTGGCAAAAGAGATGGCAATTTTTTGGGTCTTGAGCTTCTCGTCAAGTGCTTTGTAGGTGATGGAGCGAATTTCGCCAGCCTCCCGCAGGGTATCCGCAGTATATTTTTCCCGCCAGGAAAGCTTGTTGATGTCGGAATGCACAAAAACGGCCAATTCTTTTTCGTAGTCCAGGCTTAGGCTCTGCAAATGATCCGCTTTGGCATTGTATTTCACCGTTTTTTGGGCTTTTACCTTGCCTTGATTGAGCGTTTTGATTTCTGCATTAAAGAACCCGGCAATGTCGAAAAAATAAGGCTCTTTTCCTGGAACGGAGGTTGTTGGAGCAGGGGGTGTGCAGCTCCAGGTCAGCGTCAGTATTGCCAAGCCAAAAAAGTATCTGAGCATGAGTTGTTTTTTTTGACATAACACCATAAAACAAGTCTGGGTTGTAGACGGAGTCAAGGGTGCAATGTCTTTCGCTACAAACATAAGGGATCAAGCGCGATTTTTATCCCCGCTTGATGCTGTATTCCAATTTCCCTTTTGCCTCTGGCGCTTTGTGCGTCAGCAAAATCCGTTGTACGGGCTTGCTGTCCCATTTGGTTTTGAAGCTGCTGTACTCCATACCTTCGGTGGATGGAACATCCATACCAACTGTCCATTTTTTTGGATCGTACTGCAAGATCAGTACTTGGCCTTGATCCGACAAGACAATTTTACCCGCTTCCGAAAAATCTACATTGCAAATGGTGATGAAGGCCTGTTGCAGGGTTTTGGGCTTTTGCTTGAGGAGGTAATCGTCGATCAATTCCACTTCGCCGCTGGGTTTTTTCAGTCGAACGGTGCGGTTCCAGGATTGGATGCCGGCTTCGGCAGGGTAGGCGTCGCCAATTTCCATTGAAAGGAAACTTTCCTTGGCGTTGTTGACCCGATTGACGTTTTTGGCTTTGAATTCCAGGCCAGCTTTTTGTCCAAAACCATTGATGATGGGCAGGTTGTGGTATTCGGACTGCGTAAACCAAAGTTCATAGCGCTTGCTTGAAAAAGTGCGCGCGGTGTAATTGCCTCGACCTGCGTCTACAATCATGGGTTTGCCATCCAGATAAATGATGAAATCGCCTACATCGTTGTGGTTGTGGCTTTCAGCATTGTGGCCGCCGTGGGTAGCCAGATAAATGCCATTGCTGCTGCGGGTAGTCATCACTTCGATGTCTGAAAACCAGGCATCGCTGGAAGGCGTATAGGTAAAATTGTTGTTGGCCAGTTGCACAATGCTCAGGATGTTGAAGATCCTGCGCGGGCGTTGGTACCCTGAAATGGAAGTAGAGGCTCCCGGAAATTTGCTGAACGCCCACTGGCCAAATTGTACCATGGTAGGGTCATTGATGGCTTTGCCAAAACGGTACAACATCAGTCCATCTGGGGTGAGTTTGGGGTCAGCATCGGCAAAATTGACGAAATAGTTGTCGGCAATATGGGTTTTGTACACATATGAAGCCATTTTTTGGATCAAAGGCAGTGTGTAGATGTCGATCTTGTTGTTGCTGGCATTGGCGTACAATTCCAGGCAATCGTATACAGAGGCACCTGCGGCAAACCAGTAGCTTGGCCCTTCGTCGCAGCCCCCATCATCACCGAGACTATTGAGGTAGCGATCCAGTCCCAACATGCTTTGGTGCAGCATTTCGGCGCGTTGCTTTTCGTCTTTTTCCAGCAGCAAAATGGCCGTAATCCAATTGGACATGATCCAGGGATTCCAGTTGTTGACGGGCTTGGTTTTGCTCATCCAACTGTATTTGTCGCCATTTTTGGCCATGGGGATAAACAAGCGTTGTTTGGTTTCGTAGTAGATGCGCGAACGAAGGAGTGGATTGATTTTGTCCAGTTTTTCACCCGTGAAATAATCGGTCAATGCCAATACCGCCGCCGTTTCTGCGCCAAAAAGGTCAACTACCGGATTTTCTACATCGGGAAGTCCGGTCGTGCCGATGTGCGCCGGAACGCCCCAATAGCTTTCTTCACAAATCGACCAAACCCCATTCATAATTGCCTCAGTAAAGCGGCCCCGATTTTCGATGCTTTCGGCCAGAACGAGGTTCATCAAGGCATTGCGCTTGCCAAAAGAGAGATTGCCGTGTTGCTGGCGGTCGCCAGAGCGCACAAAATCCAGGGAAGTACTGGCAGAGATGGGCTCAAACTTGTACTTCAGGGTGTTTTCTCCATTTTTGATCA
Source organism: Haliscomenobacter sp. (assembly GCF_040403615.1). Lineage (NCBI taxonomy): Bacteria > Pseudomonadati > Bacteroidota > Saprospiria > Saprospirales > Haliscomenobacteraceae > Haliscomenobacter > Haliscomenobacter sp. Next base: position 9,371 of record NZ_JBBAKG010000050.1, read on the forward strand.
ATTGGTTGGCAGTAGAGTCGGGGAGGCGCTTGCGCCATTCTTCGGTCGTTTGAGGATAGGGTTTCCACTGTGCTTTGGGGATCAAGGCTTGCTGGACAGCGAGGAGGTTGTACTTGTTGCCCAGGATGTTGCGCTGGGTAACTTGGGCAAAAGTGAGTTGGACACCGAAAATCACCAACAAAAGCACGAGCTTGGTTTTCATTGTTTTATGTTTATTTATAGTTTTCTGAGGGGTGATAAAAAAATAAGTGTTCATTTTGCCAGAGGATTAGATCAGTAAACGGTTCATTTCAAGTGTCTTATCTAATCTTCTGGCTCAAGAAAAATGAATACTTATTTTTGCCCCACTACTAAAGATCCAAGGTACAGTGAAAAATTAATAAATCGTCTCCGCTAGCCCCTCTCCCCTGCTGCAAAACCTACCGTATCCCGGTAATACTGGGGCGAAATTTCTGCATTTTTTTTGAAAAATCGACTAAAATAAAACTCATCCTCGAAGCCCAGTTCGAAGGCGATTTCTTTGACTGGTTTGGAGGTAAGGTACAATTCCCGTTTGGCCTCAATGATGATGCGCTCACTGATCAGGTCAGTAAGGGTTTTATGGAAATACGCTTTGGTGATTTTTGCCAGGGCTTTGGGGCTGATGTTGAGCAATGCTGCATAATCGCTGGCGGAGTGCTTGCTCCGGTGGTGGGCTTCGATCGCATCTTTGAGTTTTTGCAGGACAAAGGGTTCTTTTGTATTCCCATTCTCTTCCTTTAATGCGGGTTGTTGATCCAATTTCAGTCGGGCGGCTTTGATCAAAACAATTTTCAGGTAGGAAATCAAGAGCTCGTACTGTGCCAATTCCGGTTTTTGTATTTCCACAATCATTTGTTCGATCAGCATTTCAAAATGCAAGACATCCTGAGGACTCAGTTGTAGGTAAGGTGGCTGGTAAATATTGTTGAACAAGAGTCCATTGCTGGAGATTTCTTCATGGTGCTTGAAAATGCAAAAAAATGCAGCGTGAAAGTTGATCACCCAGCCTTTCAATGGCGCACTGCTTTGCATCATAAAGGGCTGATAGGGCGAAAAAGCCAGCAGCGCAGGCGCATCAATCTGGTATTCGTTAAAATCTGCCGTTAAGTGGGCACTCCCCTCCTGAATCAGGATCAAACTAAAAAAACTCAAGCGTTGAATGGGCTGAAAACTGGACGCATCCTCAAAAGGAAAAATCCGAAAAGCCAGATTTCCATTTTGAGGATCGATCATGGTGTAATGGGTGGTGTACATGTAACGCTACAATTTTGAGGCAGAATTCTGCTGGGCTTCGCGCAGCGCTTTCACCTCGTTTTCCAGTTCGGCAAGATACGCTTGTTGGGGCGCAAATGCTTCCTGAATTTCGGCCAGGGTATACTTGGGCGTGATGTGCTGTGGGCAATTCCAGTCATACGCCTGAATCTTAAAAATCAACATCCGTTCGGGCGAATGTGGATAATCCGCGGGATCCAGTTCTTTAAACAGTTCAGGGTTGTCTTTGAGTTCAACCACCGAGGCGTCGGCATACAATTTCAGGCGTGCCTGGCGGGGGTAATCCACCATGATCAAAGAAACTTGCGGGTGGGTTTCCAGGTTGCCTACCGAAATGTATTGCTGATTGCCTTTGAAATCAACCACCCCGATGGTATGCGCATCCAATACTTTGATGAAGCCCTTGGGGCCACCCCGGTGCTGGATGTAAGGATAGCCATTTTCGCCGATGCTGGCGAGGTAAAAGCTATCGCGGTCGGCAATGAACATGATTTCTGATTCCGAAAGGCCTTCGGTGTATTTGGATTGCTCCATGCGGGCATAGGCTTTGCGACTGCCGTATTGTTCTTGTAGTCGTTTTACGGCATCGGTGAAAGCAAGAGAAACATAGTTTTTTGCCATGACGGTTTGGGTTTTATTGTGAAAAATTTAGCAGCGAGTACTTTGCCACTCAATCGGCAGTTTGTATTTAGCTAAATCATGACACAAAGTTCAGGGATAAACCCCGCGAATAGAATGGAAGATTGATGCCAGGTCATGGATGATTTTCCCCCACTGCATTTCATCAAATCTTAAAAAATACCTGCCGCGCATTTCACCCCAGAGGTTTTTCCTTACCTTTCGTCAGCGTACGTTTTTCCAAACACCGTTTCCGTCAACAAAACCCATCCATGCACGAGATCGAGCACCTCTTCATCAGTCCTGATACGCAGGAGTCTTTAGCTTATCGGCCCAGCGAAAAATTGCTCTCCGACGCCAGCCAAAACTGGCAATACCCGGTGCGCGACGGCGTAGCCTACCTCTTGTCGGCTACCGCACACATGAAAGTACTCAACAGCCCTTTGCATCAAAAACTGGGTACTTCGTTTCACTATATAGACCATTACCAAAAAGACGCGGAGTATTTCGATTATTTTGCCGGGTTCGAATCGGCCACGGCCCGCCACGACAATGCCCGCTTGCGCCAGGCCATCATTGCCGAAACCGTGGGATTGGAAGGGCGCATTTTGGATGTGGGTTGTGGATCAGCCTGGGTAGCGCAGCATTTTTGTCCACTTGGGATCGAGGTTTTTTCTATGGATGTGTCTACCGTGAATCCTGAGCGTGCGCGGCAACAATACCCTTTTTCCAATCATTATGGCGTCATCGCTGAAGTGTATGCTTTGCCTTTTGTAGATCAGGCATTCGACTGCATCATTGCTGCTGAAGTGATCGAACATGTACCCGATCCAGCCTTGTTTATTCAGCATTTGCTGCGTATTTTAAAACCGGGCGGAAAATTGATCATTACCACGCCCTACCGCGATCAGCCAGCGTATTACCTTTGCGTGCACTGCAATCGGCCCACGCCTCAACACGCCCACTTGCATGTTTTTGATGAAAAATCTTTGGCGGATTTGCTGCCTCCTTCCGCACAACGTTTGCGATTAGAAGCCTTTTCCAATTTTTACCTGCTGAAATTGAGGACGTACGTCCTGACGCGGTTTCTGCCTTTTTCCGGTTGGAAAATTCTGGACAGATTGGCCAATCGAATCAAACGAAAACCTTTGCGCTTGCTGATGAGTGCGCGAAAGGGAATTTAATAACTCGCATTACGCAGGCAGCTTCGCTGCTTTGATTTCCCACCACCTTAGGCACTTCAGGCACCTAAGAGCCACCTGAGTCAATGCAGTTTGGATACTAAGGTGCATCTCAGGTATCTTAGATCCTAAGGTGGTGAAAAAATACAGCAGCGAAGCTGCTATTGCGTAACATGATTTAATAAGTTTGTGTTTTTTATTTCTCTCTCCGAAACCACTCCAACCAATAACACACCCCAAAAAGGTGCAAAAAACCGTACACCGCATCTTCCACTGGAACGGACACGATCAGGAGATTCAGAAACTCGGCAGGATTGTACACCACTACGGGTTCTTGGGTAAAGCCACCGGTCAGAACGCCATCTACGAGCAAGAATGGGATCAGAATGACCAGATATGCCCGATAAAAGCGGGTTCGGTAGGTATTGGGCACATACAGCCAATGGTACAATACAAAACCACCCGTGAGGATAAAGGTGGTACTCGGATAAGCTTTGTCAAAGGAAAGAAGTGCGGCTAAAAAGCACAAGATGACGATGCCCAGCGTGATGGGTTTGTCCCATTTTCGGAAAGGATCGCCAGGAAAATAGGCATTGAGGCATTCGTAGATAAAGAGGCTCGCAAAAGGCACGGTCAAATAAAACATCCACTCTTCCCAGGGCATATTCCATAAGAAACCACCTGAGACATAGCGCAAATTAAAGCCCCACACCCCAATCAGTGTCTTGTAAGAATCCCAAACGATGAAAAAACCACCCATGATCATGATGGCGGGCAACAAAAAACGCCAGGAAGTGTAAAAATGGACTTTGCGGTCGAAGCTGAGCAAAAATACGGGTACGAATGCAAAGAGATGCAGCATGGCATATGCCCAGGGGGTTTCCAAAAAAGCCAAATGTGCTACATTGGGCACACTGTAAATAAAAGGTTTGGGGGTGATGGTACCCAAAAACAGCAACAACCCCGCCAGCGCATAAGGCCACAACAAAATCGGCCACTTCCAGCCAATGGATACTTGACTATGGGAAATATCCAATACCTTGTCCTTCATGTTAAAGCAGGTTTAAACTGTTGCGTACCGCTGAACTCACCAGCAACGCTACTTTACGTCCATCATGCACCCGAATGCGTTGCTTTTGCACCTGATGCGCCGGGGAATTTTTGATTTTTTGGAAGAGCTTGGTATAATACACGTAGGCCAAATAAACGCCAAACCGTACGCCTTTGGGCAATTGTACAATCCCAGTAAACGCGTGATCAAAATCGGCCTTGATATCGGCTTCAATTTTTAGTTTGTCATCCTCACTGAAATTGCGGAAATCGACCCCTGGAAAATAAACCCTGCCCCGGTCGTCGAAATCGCTCTTCATATCGCGCAGGAAATTGATTTTTTGAAAAGCTGCACCCAAGCTACGGGCACTAGCTTTGAGGTGTTGGTATTGCTCTTCGTTGCCGTTGGTCCATACCCGTAGGCACATGAGCCCAACTACCTCTGCCGAGCCGTAAATGTATTCTTGATAGAGTCGGTCTTCGTATTTGTGGTGGTGCAAATCCATCTCCATACTGTACAGAAAAGCTTCGATCAATTCGCGTTCGATCTTGTATTGATTGACCACCAGCTGGAATGCTTGCAATACTGGATTGAGGCTAATGCCTTCTTCGATGGCCTGATAGGTTTCTGTTTTGAAGCGCTCTAACAATGCTGCTTTGTCAAACCCATGAAAGGTATCCACTATCTCATCGGCAAAACGCACAAAACCATAAATGGCGTAAATAGGTGCCCGATAAGCTTTGTCAAATACCTTGATCCCCATTGAAAATGAGGTACTGTAGCGCAGTGTAATCAGCTGGCTGCACTCCATGCAAGTGCTATTGAATAAACTCATCATAGTTTGGATGGTTTTAGGGGCAATAAAAAAACAAGTGTTGATTTTGCCAGAGAATTAGATAAATAAACGGTTCATTTTAAGTGTTTTATCTAATTCTGTGGCTCAAGAAAAATGAACACTTATTTTTGCCCCACTACTTAGTGCGATTCTATGGCGAATATTTAGGACAGTAATTTGTCTATTTCGCGCGCTACCACCTGCCCCGAAATGAGTGAAGGTGGCACGCCGGGCCCTGGAGTGGTAAGCTGTCCTGTAAAAAACAGATTGCTTATTTTTTTGCTGCGCAATTTTGGTTTCAAAAAAGCAGTTTGCAGCAGCGTATTGGCCAGTCCGTAAGCATTTCCTTTGAACGCGTGGTAGTCCTGAACGAAATCCCGGTGGGCGTAAGAGCGTTTGTACACTACCTCCGAGCGAATTTCCTGTCCAGTCAATCGTTCGAGGCGCTCCATCACCAGATTGTAGTAGTACTCCCGCTTTTCCTCGGTATCTTCCAAATCGGGAGCCAGAGGGATGAGCACAAACAAGTTTTCGTAGCCTTCTGGCGCTACACTCGGATCAGTAATGGAGGGAACACAGGCGTAAAATAGGGGTTTTTCTGGCCATTTTGGCTGCTCATATATTTCGACCGCATGCTGCGCGAAATCTCCATCAAAAAATAAATTGTGGTGTTGTAGGTTTTTCAACCGCTTTTTGACCCCGAGGTAAAACAACAAGGATGAGGGCGCCATTACGCGCTGATCCCAATATTGCTTGCTGTAATTGCGCTGGTTGGGAGCCAAAACCTCCTGATCGAGGTGATGGTAATCGGCGCCACCCACCACGGCATCTACGGCATATTCCGCATCGTGGGTAACAACTTTGGTGGCTTTGCCATTTGGTGATTCAATCGCTATAACTTCCTGGTTGAGCAGTACTTTCACCCCCAATTCTTCAGCCAGACTTACCATAGCCTCCACGATATTGAACATTCCGCCCATGGGATACCAGGTGCCCAAAGCCATATCTGCATAGTTCATCAAGCTGTACATCGCTGGGGTTTTGGCTGGAGTAGCCCCTAGGAAAAGCACCGGAAATTCCAACAATTCAATCAACTTGCGGTTTTTGAACAACTGCCGCACATGGGTGGCCATGTTGGTCAACATTTGTAGCCGAAACATGCTCTTGAGGAGACGCCAATCGGCAAACTCCCAGATAGAATGGCTGGGTTTGTGCACAAAATCGGCCATCCCCACCTCATATTTGTATTTCGCTTCGGCAAGAAATTTTTTCAGGTTGCTGCTGCTACCTGGTTCGTAATGCTCAAACATGGCCTGCAGTTCCTCCATCTTGGCAGGGACTTGCATCACATCGTCCTGTCCAAAAACAATGGAATAAGAAGGATCGAGGCGTAGGAGTTGGTAATAGTCTGAAGTTTTTTTGCCGAATTGGGCAAAAAACTGCTCAAACACATCGGGCATCCAGTACCAACTTGGCCCCATATCAAACACAAAGCCGTCGGTGGTGTACTGTCGTGCCCGACCTCCGGGGATGCTGTTTTTTTCCAGCACGGTTACTTCATAACCCGCTTTGGCCAAGCAGCAGGCTGCTGCTAATCCTGCAAAACCTGCGCCGATCACCACTACTTTCTTTGCCAAGGTGTACTTGTTTAATGGTATACAACTGGATTGGTAACAGCGATTGCTGACTTTTGTTTAAGCTTTTCAGAATAAAAGTTAGACAAAATGCCGAGTCGAAATGCCGAAAGAACAAATGGATAATAATTAAATTTTTCAGTTGTGCAATATTTATGTAAATTCATTTGTTTTACAGTTGATATTCAGTCATTAAACTATGGTTCATGGATCAAACCTTTACTCAAACTAAGCTTATTAAATACCTTTATCAAGAAACCTCGGCAGCTGAAACTTTGGCCATCCGTGAGGCTTTGCAGGAAAACATCCTGCTGCGCGAAGAATATTTCGAACTGCGCAAAGCCTACGATCAATTGCCAAAAGTAAAGTTCAACGCCAAGCCATCTACCTTACAAAACGTTTTGCAGTACAGCAAGCGCTCTGCTGCCTTACAAGGTCAGGATTAAAAATGGGTTAAGGTAATTTTAATTCGCGAACACACGAAAGCGGAATCCGGGCATTGCTCAGGTTCCGCTTTTTTGTGTTTGCTATTTTTTACTTTTTCTAAAAATTGTTTCACAAAAATTTGCATTTAAAACATTTAATGCTAACTTTGTAACGTTATTTTTTGAGCATAAAAACGTAAAGTAAATCACCATGTCGCAACTGGACAAAGACCAAAAATTGAAAGCCCTCCAACTTACCATGGATCGCCTGGACAAAACCTACGGTAAGGGCACGGTCATGCGTTTGGGAGACAAGCAAGTGAGCTATGTCGACGTGATTTCCACCGGCTCTATCGGCCTGGATGTCGCGTTAGGAATCAATGGATTACCCAAAGGCAGAATTGTGGAAATTTATGGCCCGGAATCTTCGGGTAAAACAACCCTGGCCATTCACGCCATTGCAGAATGCCAAAAACAAGGCGGAATTGCTGCAATTGTGGATGCCGAGCATGCCTTTGACCGGTTTTATGCCGAAAAATTGGGCGTAAAAACAGATGAGCTGCTGATTTCTCAGCCCGACAATGGTGAACAAGCATTGGAAATTGCTGAAAACCTGATCCGTTCCGGAGCAATCGATATCCTGGTCGTAGACTCTGTAGCTGCCCTGGTTCCCCGCAGTGAAATTGAAGGCGAAATGGGCGATTCCAAAGTAGGCGTACAAGCCCGCTTGATGTCGCAAGCCATGCGTAAACTGACAGGTAGCATTGGTCGCACCAACTGCTGCTGCATCTTCATCAACCAGTTGCGCGAAAAAATTGGGGTGATGTTTGGTAACCCTGAAACTACTACTGGTGGTAATGCCCTCAAGTTTTATGCTTCGATTCGCCTTGACATCCGTAAATCTGGCGCAGCAATCAAAGACAAAGACGGCAACGTGGTAGGCAACCAGGTCAAAGTAACCGTGAAGAAAAATAAACTGGCGCCGCCTTTCCGCATCGCTACTTTCGATATCGTGTTTGGTGAGGGCATCTCTAAATCTGGCGAAACCATAGACATGGGTGTTGATTATGAGATCATCCAAAAAAGTGGTGCCTGGTACAGCTACGCTGGTGCAAAAATTGCCCAGGGTCGTGAATCTGCCAAGCAATTCCTGATCGACAATCCCGAAGTTGCAAACGAATTGGAATTGAAGATCAAGGAAAAGCTCCTGACCAATCCTGAGGCCATCAAAATTGCACCCAAGGTAGCTGCTGCAGATGATGATGACGAGGACTAGTCTCTAATAGGTTTAAAAAAATCCCGCAGGTTGGCCACGTTCAGCATGCGGGATTTTTTTTGCCCCGGTAATTTTCAGGTACAGCAGCAATCCTGCAAAACACTTCAACTATTGAGGCTTCTCGCTTACCTTTGGGGCGATAAAAAAATAAGTGTTTCATTTTACCCCACTACTTCGTCAAAAATTGAAGTCATGCAAGCCAAACCCGTATCTGCTTCTCGCACCACCATTACTGAACTGATGATCCCGGCCTACGCCAATTTTGGTGGGAAAATTCACGGAGGAATCCTGCTCTCTTTGATGGATAAAGTAGCTTATGCTTGCGCGGCCAAACACGCCGGGGCTTATGTGGTAACCGTTTCGGTAGATGGCGTCAACTTTCGGGAACCCGTTTCGGTTGGTGAGTTGGTTTCTTTGCTGGCTTCGGTCAATTATGTGGGTCGCACTTCGCTGGTCGTAGGCATTCGGGTAGAGTCTGAAAATGTGATTACTGGCGAAAAGAAGCATACCAATACTTCGTACTTTACCATGGTGGCAAAAGATGCCGAAGGCAAATTGACCGAAGTGCCTCCACTTGTTTTGGAAAACGAAGAGGATGCCCGACGCTGTCTGGAGTCCATCAAACGCAAAAACCTGAAAGCGGCATTCAGCGATGAGTTTGACAATGAAAAAAACCGCTTGGATTTGGTGGATAGCCTGCAATTGCTGGAAAAAGAAAGAGTGGTACTTCAGTTGGTACAGCAGAAAAATTATCAGAATTCGTAAAATTTTCGTAGTCTAGGGCGCAAAAGCGCAACATGTCTGAAAACCACGCTACCAAAGGCCACCAACTCGGCTTTTCTACGATTACCCTCATTACCGTAAGTCTGATTATCGGGCTGGGAATCTTCAAAACCCCCGCCATCATTGCCGCCAACGCAGGTACAGAAGGCATTTTTTTTGCTGCCTGGATCATCGGTGGCATCACTGCCTTGTGTGGGGCTTTGACTTATGCCGAAATTGGCGCCAGGTATCCAGTAATGGGTGGTTTTTATCAAGTTTTCAATTACGGTTACCATCCGGTAGTGGGTTTTACGGTCAATATTCTGGTACTGATTGTCAACGCGGCCAATTTGGGGGTGGTGGCACTGATTGGGGCGGATTACTTGAGCGACTTGTTGTTTGGGCATCCTTCTGGGATCTTGTTCAATACCAGTATGGCCACCATTGCAGTTGGCCTCTTTTATGGCGTGAATTTGTTGGGGCTGAAAACCAGTGCCCAAACCCAGAATTTTATGATCGTACTGAAAATCGGTTTGATCCTCATCCTGATTTCAACCGTTTTTGCAGGCGTGGTCATCGAGCCACATGGCTATGAAAACCAACCCGTACAGACCTTCACGGGCAACAATACCCTGCTGCTTTTGTTGCTCAGTCTGATCGCAGTTTCTTTTACCTACGGCGGCTACCAACAAGCGCTGAATTTTGGTTCGGAAGCCAAGCCCGGGCCAGCCTTGAACCGAGGCATTATTGCGGGTACACTTTTGGCCATTTTTTTGTACCTGGCCATCAATTTCGCGTATGTGCAAGTGATCGGTTTTGAAAAAATGCGCAATGCCACGGCCATTGGGTCTCTGTTGTTTGAAGCCTGGTTTGGCAAGGCCGGAGGAAAGGTCTTTGACCTGGCCATGTTTTTGTCGGTACTCACCTACGTCAACATCATTCTATTGAGCAACCCTCGGGTGATGTGCGCCATGAGCGAAGATGGGGTGATGCCTAAAATATTCAGCCGCCGGCATCCGCGTACTGGCGCATTGGTGGCAGGATTGACCGCGTATGCCATCCTCACCATCATCATTACCTTGATTGGCAAGCAGATTGACCAGATTTTGAGTTTTACCATGTTTCTGGACAGCATCGGCATGTGTACCTCAGCCGCTACTTTGTTTATATTGCGGCGCAAAGGAGAGGGTGATGAGCGGGTCACTGGCACGCTATCCAAATTTACGCCGTACCTGGCCGCATTTTTTGTAGTGAGCTATGCCATGGTGGCCGTGGCCGTGGTGATTCAAAAGCCGGGGGCTGCGGGGATTGGATTGGTGCTGTTGGTGGGGCTGGGGTTGTTGTATTTTGGGGTGGTGCGGAAAACAGGGAAGATGGTGAGCTAGTGCATGGTTTAGATTTTTTACCCAAACACATTCTAATGGAACTCTCTTTTATCCTCAACGAACTAGGTGAAAACCGCGAAGAATACTTCAATGCGATTGCGCCGCCGATCATTCAAACCAGCAATTTTCAGGTGCGGAAGGTTGATGAATTGCGCAATTTGTTTGTCGACGAATCGAGTGGTTATTTGTACAGTCGGGGCATTAATCCGACGGTTGATATTTTGCGGGAAAAACTGGCGGCACTGGATCGGGCCGAAGATGCCTTGGTATTCAACAGTGGAGCTGCGGCTATTTTTGCAGCCGTATTGGCCAATATCCAGTCCGACGAGCACATTGTGAGTGTCCAAAAGCCCTACACCTGGGCGCAGCGCATGTTTGACAACATTCTGCCTCGGTTCAATGTAGAAACAACCTATGTGGATGGCACCCAGGTAGAAAATTTTGCAGAAGCCATTCGCCCCAATACGCGGATCATTTATTTGGAAAGCCCCAATAGTTGGAACTACGCCCTGCAAGACCTGCGGGCTGTCTCGGAATTGGCCCGCGATCACGGAATCATCACCATTTGCGACAACAGTTATTGTACCCCTGTTTATCAGCGCCCCATCGAGATGGGGATTGATCTTGCGCTGCAAAGCGCTACCAAATACATCGGTGGACACAGCGATACCGTAGCGGGAGTACTCAGCGGGAGTAGCGCGATGATCAAAAAAATCTTTGACAGCGAGTACCTGAACATTGGCAGCGGGATTCAACCTTTCAATGCCTGGTTGTTGATTCGGGGGTTGCGTACTTTGTCGGCGCGTTTGGATCGGATTTCGGCCACAACCCCTAAAATTGTTCATTTCTTGCAAAACCACCCACAAGTAGAAAGGGTATTGTTTCCACTGGATGTGACTTTCCCACAATACGAATTGGCAATGGAGCAGATGAGTGGCGCTTGCGGATTGCTGAGTTTTTATTTGTACGCCGATTCCCGAGAAGAAATTGTCCGTTTTTGTGAAAGCCTGCACCACATCATGATGGCCGTCAGTTGGGGAGGGCACGAGAGCTTGATTTTGCCAGGTTGTGCCAGCTTGCAAGACGATGAATTCAACACCCTGAATCCGGCCCACCGGATTTTGCGCTTGTACGTTGGTTTGGAGGATGCAGATTACCTGATTCGCGATCTGGAGCGAGGCTTCGAAAGCATGTAAGGGGGTGTATTAACAGGCGTTTCCGCCGAATGGGGATAAAATTTGTTTTTTCGACAATTATTTTTTTTGTTTTTTTATTAACGGATCTGTAACTTTCGTTAACTCAGTGCGTATAAATACCTGATTGCAAAGCTTTTCGCCCCCATGTAGAAACACAAAAAGTTTTATTCCTTGTCAATGAGGCATTTATGATTTTAAGGAAGTAAATGTCAGTTGCATCTTATGAAATAAACCCCTAATTTTCGTTCGATTTTTAATCACTCAGGAACGTGTTACAATTCAGCTTTACCCCACGGGTACTCATTTTTAGACACAAACCTTAATCGAAGTTATGCTGAAATTACCTTCTGATCCGCGCAGCGTCGCCAAAATTGAGTCCTTCTTGGACAAGATGGTAAACAAGTACAAAATCAGTCCTGATCTTTACGGAAACATTCTCATTAGTCTTACCGAAGCAGTCAACAACGCTATTATTCATGGCAACAAGCAGGATGCATCCAAGACCGTACAGGTTCAGATGCACAAATCTGCCGATTGTATTGCGGTAAGGGTTTCTGACGAAGGTCGCGGATTTGATTACAAAAGTTTACCAGATCCTACTCAACCCGAAAACCGCTGTAAATGCGGAGGCCGGGGGGTATTTATGATGCAGCAATTTTCAGATGGCATCCGTTTTTGCGACAATGGTCGCACTGTGGAAATGCAATTTCGCTGCGGCGATAATCGGTAATTTTTCACCAAACCTCTATGGATGATTTTGAACTTTACGATGATATAATTGAAGATGAAGGCCCAAGCGATCCAATTTCTTTTTTTTCAGAAGAAATTGATTTCGAGATCGCCAATCCCGCGCTGTTGCGCCAGTGGGTTGAATCTATTGTTGAGCGCGAAAAAGGAGAATTGAATTTTGTCAATTACATCTTTTGCGCCGACTCCTATTTGCTCAAACTCAATCAGGAGTACCTCAAGCACGATACCCTGACGGATATTATTACTTTCCCATACCACGACCCGCCAATTATTGAAGGCGATGTGTACATCAGCATTGAGCGCATCCGCGAAAATGCCCACCAGTTTGGTGCAACTTTCGAACATGAATTGAATCGTGTGATGATTCATGGCGTGCTACACCTGTGTGGTTATTCTGACAAAACGCCAGAGGACAAGTCAAAAATGACAGAAAAGGAGGATGAGGCTTTGGGCATTTTGCGATCTATAAATGCGTAAAAGATTCTATTGAGATATGGCAAGCTGCGCTGTCAACACCTCCACCTCGTCAATCTTGTCTAACTCCAGTACAGTATGTCCATCTTGTTCATAGTACATCGGTTTGAATTTGCCGTTGCAAATCAAGTCTTTGAACGTGTAGGAGGTTTTGCTGTGTACATTTTGGGCAAAGGTCTCGTCGAAGCCACTGATCAGAATTACAAATTCCGGTTGCATTCTCTCAATTTCCTCGGTTCTCTTGCCATACAAAGGACTGGTCTCTTCAATGGGATGTACGATCGTCCAATTGAGGGGAAAAAGGTTAACTCTCTCCCGAGCCAGAGGCAAGGCAAGAAATTTTCGAGTAAAATTTCCATTCACCTCTTCCAACCAGGACATTGTAACTTTTGCTTCCAGATTGATGATGCTGTTGTTGCGAATATTGGCAATGCGGAACATAAAAGCATACCCATCCAGATAAGGGCTAATCAAGGCATTTTTACTAAACAAAATTCGACCTTTGGGACGTGAAAAACGGGCAAAGAGCAACCCCGTGGCCAGTGCAAAAATCATCAAACCCAGTAAAGCCTCAATGGCTGCAACCGAATTGGCCCAAAAACCCTTGGGACTGAGGTAGCCGTAGCCCACTGTAGTGAGGGTTTGGGCGCTGAAAAAGTACAAATCGGCAAACTTCACCATTTCCGACCCTTCCTCACTGACGCCATTGAATTGATCAACCCCAATGACATAAAACAAGCCTGCAAAAACAAAATTGGCCAGGATATAAAACGCCAACATCATCAGCAGGAATTTTCCCCAAGACATCTCAACTAGGCTTTGGTAAGGTGTCCAGGTCCAGCGTCCCTTTCGCACTACATTGAAACTGCCATCCTGGTTCAATAGCCGTTCTCCTGGGGCGTTTAGCTTGGTGCCAAAGCCCAAGTCACTGCTTTCTTCACGGCGGCGGGGGTCTCTGGCTTTAAAGTTGGGCATGCGCATAATCTTCATGGTTTGGTCAAGGATAAAATAACATGGGAAAAGGAAAAGTTTTGCGCGCAATCGCAAGAGGACAAAAAAAGGGGGCACTTTCAAGCGCCCCCCATATATTTTAGTATTAAGTATGACGCAAAAAATTACTTCCCGATTTTTTTAGAGGGTTTTGAATAGGAAGCTCACTTGAAATGAACCGTTCGACTTCCTATTCAAAACCCAAAATCGGGAAGTTAATTTTTCTGCATTACGAACAACCAAAGTTGATTACTTATTTACCATAATTTTTGCAATCCGAATGCCTTCAACAGAAGACAATTTCAAGATGTGCATGCCTTTTTCTTGTAAGTCAGTTGAAAGGTAGTTTAAGCCACTGTTGGCTTCCACTTTCTGGATTTTTACCAATCTTCCGGCCAAATCAAACACTTCCAGGTTAACTGTTCCAGCTTCTTTCAGGTTGAACTTCATGGTGAAGTTGCCCTGAGTTGGGTTAGGGAATACTTCCAAACCGCCCAACAGAGGCTGAATATCGCGAACTGGTACGGTAGAACCCAGGTTCTCGGAACGTGCTATAACCAATGCCGTAGAACGGTTGAAGGTGATCGTCCGACCAGAAGCATCTCTCATGGTAGCGGTGTTGGTGCTGCTTGGTTCCTGCAAAGACAAGAACATAAATCGGTAGTCTGGAGAGAAGGTAATCCCGGTAGGCTCACAACCAATTGGTGTAGTGGCAAACAACTCAATTTTTGGATTCGCCCGGGTGTGGCCATTGCGTACCAACCAGATGTGATCCTGGCTGCCATCCTGAAGCACATATAAGTTGCCGCGGTCATCGAAAGCCAGGTTGTCGTTTCCAGTTCCCCATGGTTCCAGAATCGCTGATTTGCCATTGTTGATGTAAAATGCATCACCACCACCACCAACAAAAGTTTCAAAACCAGAAACCGTGGTGCCATCATCCTTGAAGCGGTAAATGCGCTCAGAAGGCACCCCTTTTACGCAAAAATACACCATCCCGTCAAGTGTACCAATTTCTACGTCTTCGATACCCGCAAAAGTAGTTGCACCTAGGCTAAGCGCCAAATTGTAGGTATTGTTGCGATCTGCCTGAGTGGTATTGGGTACTTGTATCCATACGCCATTGGGAGAACCTGCTTCACCGTTAGGTAACCCCCCTGTGATTTTTAATACATACAATTTCCCAGCAGAAAGGTCTGCTTTTTTGTCGGCGATGAATTTGTAAACGGCGCCATTACCCGCATCTTCGCCCCAGTATAGAGTAGTGCTGTCTTTTCTAACCACTACATTTTCGTGGCTTGCACGGCCCAAAGCCCAAAGCTTTTGCGGTTTTCCGGTGCCATAATCTCTCACTCGGTTGGTCTTTGGATCAATCTCTACACACCAGCCGAAGTCGATGTAACCATCGTTGTTGGCATCGGTACCCAAACGGGTTTCTTCACAAGTGATGATCGTACCCCAAGGCGTAACCGTACCAGAGCAATTGCCAACGGTACCCGCTACTCCTGAGAAATCTATCGCACGCGAAGTATCTACTCTCCACAATTTGGAGGTCGCGTTGTAGCTCACATCGTACATGCCTACACCGCCTGGGTTGGCTTCGTAGTTGATGGACAAGTGGCCTTTGGTGCTGCTGCCGTTTTCAGGTACATAACCGGTAAAGTCAAAATTCGCGCTAACGTTGCCTCCTAGGGTATACGGATCTCTTGCTTGAACCAATACCTGGAATTTATGAGAAGCCGGGATATTGAACAACTGATTTTTGGTATTTGGCAATACCGATGTAAAGCAGCTGATGTGTGCATCGTTTACACCCACACAACCCGAAGCAGGAGTTGGAATGGAAGGCTGTGCTTTCAATTCCAGGTCAAAAGTCATGTCGGAGCTGGCCAGATCAGATTGGTGTACTTCTACCGAAATGATGTTGGTACCGGCTACCAATACACTTTTTGCTACTACGTAAGGGTAATAATCAGTTTCAGAACCCGTATTTGCTCCTGAGAGAGTACCGTAAGCAACGGCGCCACTTGGCATGTTGCTGCGGGCCACTTCTTTTCCGTTGATGTAAACTACAGCTCCGTCGTCACGGCGCAAGCCAATCAACAGCGAATCGCCAATGGCAGACAAATCAGATACGCTAAAACGCTTGCGGAAATAAGTAGTAATGAACTTGTTGTTTGGATCATCTCCATAGTTCAAGAGCGTTGAAACCGGATCTCCATACCCCAATACCGCCGGGCCATGGATCCAGCCGCCATCATTGAAAGAAAGCGCTTTCCAATCCCCAGATGGTTCTCTTCCTAAATCAAAGGCACTCCAGTTTCCACCTTTGGCAATTGGGAAAGGGACAACTGGAGGCAATGCCTGTTTGCCTACAACCTCCATGTCGAAGGTCAAATCGGCAGCATTCAATTTTGCCAGGTGCAACTCTACGGCAATGGTATTCGTATCGTTGTTGATCAAGGTGTTGGCCACCACAAAACGACGGTATTGCGTCAATTGAGCGCCAGTGGCATCACTTGCAGCCAATGAATCGTATGCAACGCTGCCCGCTTTCATGTTGATGCGCTGTACTTGGGTACCGTTGATGTACACAATGGCACCATCGTTTACCAAAGCATAAAACACCAATGAGTCATAAACTGCGGTGTTGGTCGTTTTGAAGGTATTGCGGAAATAAGTGGTAGCGTTCTTTTTGTTTGGATCAGCACCAAAGCCCAAAGTTGTGGTCAGCGTAGTAACGCCATAGCCCAATTTGCCCCGGCCAAAAGACCAAAGGGTATCTGCTGCATATTTTTTGGCAGTCCAGGGTTTGCCATCCAGTTTTTCGCCTTTGTCGTTGTATTTCCAGTTGGCACCACGTGCAATTGGGAACGATTCAAGTGGGTATTTAGGCAGGGCTTCGGTTGTACCTTCGTCACCTGAATAGTAAACGATGGTCAATTCGGCAGCTTTGCGGGCAGCTTCGGTATCGTCAAAAGAATCAGCAACTCGTTTTCCGGTACCTTTGATGACAAAAGCCATGCTGTTGCCAGCGTTCCAGGCCGCACGATTGATAACTGCTTGAACCAAAGCTTTAAGGTCTGGTGTTTTTTGTGCCGCACCGGCATCTCCAGTCACCCAGGCAGGAATACTTGACCAAAGCACAGAATCTGCAGTCAATGGGCGGGTAGAAATCTTATCCGTAGTGGTAAATGTTCCAGGGTTATCGGCAATTTGGGCGCGCAGGATCAGGTTAGTAGCTTCGGTGTGTGATTCATCCGCGCGGAATTGAATGCTAGCTGAAGCGATATTGGCATTCTTTGGTACTTTGATGCCATTGAAACGAAGACCAATGATTTGCTGGCCACCGCCTTCAGTAGTCATTTCCAAATCGGAGCTACCTACGTCAAAGCCACCAATGTTGGAGCCAGTCACGTATTCTTCCATATCATCAGTAGCATCACTGATGGCAATTTTCGCTTCAACCGGGCGTAGGTATTCGATCACCAATTCAGCCGCTTTGCGGGCAGCTTCGGTATCGTCAAAAGAGTCGGCTACGCGCTTGCCGGTGCCACTTACTACAAAAACCATGGCGTTGCCGCTGGCCCAACCACCTCGGTTGACAACAGTTTGCACCAATTTGGCCAAATCAGGAGTCTGCTGAGCAGCACCAGCATCGCCAGTCACCCAAGCAGGAATGTCTGCCCAACGCACCGAGTCAGTGGTCAATGGGCGAGTGGAAATTTTATCAGTAGTGGTAAAAGTACCAGGGTTATCCGCGTTTTGGGCCTTCAAAATCAGCGTTGTTGCTTCAGTATGGGCTTCATCGGCACGGAACTGAACGTAAGCACGGGTGATCAGCGCTCCTTTTGGCACTTTTACGTCCGAAAAGCGCAAACCGATGATTTGTTTGCCACCCCCTTCGGTCGTCATTTCAAGATCAGAACTTCCCACATCAAAACCACCGATGTTGGAACCGGTTACATATTCCTCCAGATCGTCAGTAGCTGTAGCAATGGGGTTTTTGGCGGAAAGCGGAGTAGTATACTCAATCACCAATTCAGCAGTTTTACGGGCAGCTTCGGTATCGTCAAAAGAATCAGCTACTCTTTTGCCCACACCGCTTACAACAAATACCAGGGAATTCCCAGTGATCCAGCCACTGCGGGCAATCACTTTTTGGATCAAAGCAGTAAGGCTAGGCGTGCGTTGTGCGGCACCAGCATCGCCAGTTACCCAGGCAGGAATGTTGTTCCAGCTTACCGAATCTTTTACCAAAGAGCGGGTAGAGATCTTGTCGGTGGTGGTAAAGGTACCAGGATTGTCGGCATCCTGAATTTTTAGGATCAAGTTGGTTGCCTCCGTATGGGCTTCATCTGCCCGGAACTGGATGTAGGCATTGGTAATGATGGCATTTTTTGGAAGAGTGACGTTGGTGAATCGCAAACCAATGATTTGCTTGCCTCCCCCTTCGGTAGTCATTTCCAAATCGGAACTGCCTACATCGAAACCTCCGATGTTTGAGCCAGTAACGTATTCTTCCAAATCGTCGGTAGCCGCCGCAATACTGGTGCGCAGCACTTTTTGGGCACTCAATTGTCCTGCAAACAGGCAAAGGAGTAGCATCCATACCAGGAGTAATTGTCTTTTCATATAAGGTTGAATTGAAGTTTTATCGATGATCACTTATCGACTGACGAAAGTAATGCTATCATATTAATTGAATGTTTCGGGCTAATTATGATTTGGTTATCTATCTATTAACTCAGCGTTAAAATCAGAACCTATTGTAAAAAAATAGTCCTCCAAATGGCTTGCCACTTGGAGGACTAAAACTCAAATCTCAAAACCTAAAACTTACAACTTCTTATTTAGGCTCCCACCCTGCGCGATAGTTCCGACCCACGAACTGGTTGGCATCTTCAAAGTTGGTGATTTTCATTGCGGTACCGTCCCAGAGCAGTTTCTGGCGGCCATAAAATTCCATGCGGTTGTTGGCTCCCTGACGGCGCAGGTTGTAGCTGCGAATGGCCAGGTTGCCCATCAATACCGTTTCGGTAAGCGGCCCAGAGTAATCGAAGGAAGAAGTCAAGGCCTGGTGTTCTTTGCTTTGGAAACCTGCTTTACAAGCGTTGGTCCAGGAGCGCTGGTGGCCGTATTCTGGCACTGAAGGCGTACCTGCTGGAGGCGGAGGTGTTGGTTGCATCTCCAGTTTGGTGCCATTTTTCAGGTATACCTTGGGTACTAAGCCGTAAGTTCCGCAGGTCATTACGCCTTTGGTACCAATCATGATCACGCCATTGGAGCTGTCATTGTCGCCAATTGGATCACTGGCCGGAATCAAGTCCGGGTGGAAAGGCCGGATGCCGCCATCCGTCCAGGTCATGGTTACCGGAGAATTGTTGCGTTGGGTAGCCGGAAACTTGATCTGTACATGTGAAGACGGTGGGCAGCCTTCAGGAATGTATTCTGGCGTCCAATCTTTGAGAAACACTTGTCCTACACTGCATTCTACCTCAGTAGGGTAACCCAGTCCCAAAACCCGGAAAGCGGGGTCAATTAGGTGACAACCCATATCGCCCAATGCACCTGTGCCAAAATTCCACCAGCCCCGCCATTTGAAAGGGTGGTACAGCGGGTGGTAATCTACGTAATCCGCTGGCCCGATAAATAAGTCCCAGTTCTCTTTGCTCATGCTTTCGGGCAGTGCTGGCTTTTCAGTGGGTAACGGAATGCCTTGTGGCCAAACCGGGCGGTTGGTCCAGATGTATACGGTATGCACTTTGCCTACCAGACCCTTGTCCATCCACTGGAGCATTTGCTGCTGACCAGGGTTGGATGCCCCTTGGTTGCCCATTTGGGTTACCACTTTGTATTTGCGGGCCGCTTCGGTCAGCATCCTGGCTTCACGGATGTTGTGGGTCAATGGCTTTTGTACATAAACGTGTTTGCCCAATTGCATGGCGGCCATAGCGGCAATGCCGTGCACGTGATCGGGTGTAGAAATGGTAACGGCGTCGATGTCGTTTTTCATTTCGTCCAGCATGACGCGGAAGTCGGCATACTTTTTAGCAGTAGGAAATTTGTCCAAACTGGCTTTTGCGCGGGAGAAATCTACATCACAAAGAGCCACCACGTTGTTGGCGCCATTGTCCCAGGCGTTGGCAATGTCGGATGCACCCTTGCCGCCTGCGCCAATTGCTGCGATATTGAGTTTATCACTGGGCGCAATAAATCCGCGCCCCAGCACATGCCTCGGCACGATGGTTAAACCGCCTAAAGCCAAGGCAGCATTTTTGACAAACTTGCGTCGAGAATCACTCGGTGCACTTGTTTTTTTGTTCTTGCTCATGATTAGGTAAAGATTAGTCAAATCAATCGGCTGAATTTATGGATAAACTGGGAATTAAAACAAAAAGCCCCGCGCTTAATTTATTTAAACTTTAGGCCAAGCACACTTTGCTTGCATTAATGGCTGTGCTTAACGTACTTTTGTAACTGAATTTTATATTTTATGAAAATAGAATTGCGCAACCTCCAGTATGAAGATTACTTCATGCAAAAAGACGCCATGATCGAAGCATATGCAGGCATCGGAGGAGATTATTGGCATGAAAGAGACATTCAAACCCTCTTGCGGATTTTCCCTCAAGGTCAGCTCTGTGTCCTGGTGGACGGGAAAGTAGTGGCCTCGGCGTTGTCCATTATCGTCAACTACCGCAAATACGGCGACAACCATACCTTTCAGGGAATCACCGGAGACTACACGTTTTCAACCCATGATGCGAATGGGGATGTATTGTATGGGATTGAAATGTTTGTACATCCCGACTATCGGGGGCTGCGCCTGGGTCGGCGTTTGTACGATGCCCGCAAAGAGCTTTGTGAAAACCTGAACCTTCGTGCAGTCATTGCCGGAGGGCGGATTCCCAACTACAAAAACTTTTCCGAAAGCTTAACGCCCCGCGAATACATTGAAAAAGTAAAACTCAAGGAAATCTATGACCCAACCTTGACCTTTCAGATTTCCAATGGTTTTCACGTCAAAAAGATCCTCAAGAACTACTTGCCAGGAGATACCGAGTCTAAAGAATTTGCCACCCTCTTGGAGTGGAACAATATTTATTACGTAGAAAAAGGGCAACTCATCAACACCCCCAAGCAAGTGGTACGCCTGGGCTTGGTGCAATGGCAAATGCGCTTATTCGACACCTTTGAAGCGCTGGTGGAGCAAGTTGAGTTTTTTGTGGATGCCATCAGTGATTACAAGTCGGATTTTATCCTTTTTCCGGCCATGTTCAATGCCCCTTTGATGGCGGAGTACAACCACCTGGGCGAAGCAAATGCCGTGCGCGAATTGGCCAAATTTACCGAACCGCTGCTCAACAAATTCGTAGAGATGGCCATGGCCTACAACACCAACATCATCACCGGTAGTATGCCCATAGTTGAAAACGGGTCTTTGCTCAACGTGAGCTATGTGTGTAGAAGAGATGGCACCTGGGACGGTTGTTACAAAATTCACCCCGTACCCTCCGAGGAGTCGGCCTGGGGAATGGTAGGCGCCAGTAAAATTAAGGTATTTGATACCGATGCTGGCCGCATCGGCATTTTGATCGATTACGATGTGTGTTTTCCGGAACTGGCGCGCTGGCATTCCCGGCATGGGGTGCAGCTTCTTTTTGTGCCTTTCTTGACCGAAACCCAAAACAGCTACAACCGCATTCGCATTTGCGCCCAATCTCGTGCCATTGAAAACGAATGCTATGTAGCCATTGCAGGTTGCGTTGGTAACTTGCCCAAGGTCAACAATATGGACATTCAGTACGCACAATCGGCCATTTTTACGCCTTCAGATTTTTCATTCCCGAGCAACGGCATCCGCGCAGAAGCAACGCCGAATACGGAAATGACCGTCATCGCCGACGTTGATCTGGAGTTGTTGAAGGAGTTGCACGAGTTTGGCAGTGTGCAGGTGTTCAAAAACCAGCGCAAGGATCTTTACGAAGTAAAATTCAAGAATAAGCAATAACGATTAGTCTGCATTGCGCTTAAATACTGCCATTTGTGAAGCCGATCCTAATTTGGGGTCTTCTTCGCCAATGCCTTCAATACTGGTGGTGTAGCCAAATTTTTCGGATACCTGTGCCGCCCAGTTGGCAAATTCCTGGCGCGTCCATTCAAAACGATGGTCGCGGTGGCGCATTTTGTCTTCAGGCATGGCATAGGTGGCATTGTATTCGCGGTTGGGAGTGGTGATCACCACCGTACCCGGGCGAGCAAACTCAAATACGGCCCGCTCCAATGCCGGAAGGCGCTCCAAATCCAAATGCTCGATAACCTCGATCAAAGCCGCCGCGTCAAATCCTGCCAAACGCCGATCCCGGTAAGTCAAAGCGCTTTGCAACAGCTCAATGCGCTCTTTTTGCTTAGGGGTCATGTCTTTCAGGTACAAACGCCGGGTTGCCACTTGCAGGCTGAAAAAAGAGACGTCTACGCCAATTATGCGGGTAAATTGGCCTTCGCGCAACAACATTTTGAGCAATCGCCCTTCTCCACAACCCAGGTCAAGCACCGTTTTGGCACCAGATGCCTTGAGTACTTCCAGGGCAGCATTCAGGCGCTGTTGGTGCAAGTTGACGGATGGTTCCTCCTCTACTCCCAGGTTGATCGGGGCTTCCTCTACCTCCAATTCTTCTTCAGGAATTAATTTTCCGATGGCCATTTTTGCCAGTATAGCGTTGTTGTTCAGGTATTTTCGCACAATAAAATCTCGCTCGGGGTGATCCTTCAGCCAAACATCACCTTTTTTGAGCAAGACTTCAATGTCTCCACTCGATACGTAGTAGTGCCGTTCTGCGTCAAAAGCGGGCAGCAACACATACAAATGTTGTAAAAGGGTCTGCAAGGGCAATTGATGCAGGAGGGTCAAGGCAAAATAGTTGCTTTCGCCCCATTCCGGAAATTGCTCATCCAAAGGCAGCCGCTCTGCCTGAATGGTGTAGCCCAAAGGCAAAAAAATCCGCTCCAGCAATCCCTGTCCTCCCCTGACTTTGAGTGCAGGGATCTTGACTTCCAGCGGCAGATTCATTTCCAGCCATTCCTCCTTTTCAGTACAGCGGCCATTGAGTGCCGAGGAATACACATTGGAGATGGCCGAGCTGGTAAAAGAAGACGCCACATAAGGCCGATCGTTGACGTAGTGCTGCAAACTCCGGCTTTCTCCAGGCACTTTGAGGCTGCGCACCAGCTCAACCGGATCGATGTCCAGTACCAACACGGCAGTGCAACGCTCATCGGTTGCTTCGGGGAAAAAAACATGGGCTTTTCCTCCTGCGGTGCTGTAGGTCTGCACCTTATCGGGGTGTTTGTGCAGCAAATAGCCAAGATTGGTGGCCGGGTACTGGGTTGTCGAGATGGATAAAAACATGGTTTACAAGTGAATTAGCCGGTTTCGTTTTTTTTGCACCATAATTTAGGATATTATTTTTTGTAAAAAAATATTTTTTCTGACATCTAGCACAAAATCCCTTTCCTTCAATGACATCCCTCACTTGGGCATCCCGCCAAAATCCCTTAATTTGCCGCTTAGACCAAATTACTGCCTTATGGCTCGCCCTGATTTTCGCAATATTTCCCTTGACCTGACCCTAAATGGCGACAGCCCCACCCTGGAGCAAGCCGACCCCTGGCTCAGTCCGGAAAAAATACCCGTCAAATCCATTTATGATCCAACGGATCTGATCGGAATGCAACACTTGCGTTATGCAGCAGGCATTCCACCTTATTTGCGTGGGCCATACGCCAGCATGTACACCATCCGTCCCTGGACGATTCGGCAATATGCTGGATTCTCGACTGCGGAAGAAAGCAACGCCTTTTACCGTCGCAACCTGGCTCAAGGCCAAAAAGGACTGTCGGTTGCTTTTGACCTGGCTACCCACCGGGGCTACGACTCCGATCATGAACGGGTACAAGGCGACGTAGGCAAGGCAGGGGTGGCCATTGATAGTGTAGAGGACATGAAAATCCTTTTCGATCAGATTCCTCTGGCCGATATGTCGGTTTCGATGACCATGAATGGCGCGGTCATTCCCATCATGGCTTTTTACATCGTCGCGGCTGAAGAGCAAGGTGTGGCGCCAGAGCAGTTGATTGGTACCATCCAAAACGACATCCTCAAGGAGTTCATGGTGCGCAATACTTACATTTATCCCCCCGAGCAGTCGATGCGCATCATCGCAGATGTGTTTGAGTATACGGCGCAACACATGCCCAAGTTCAACTCCATTTCCATCAGTGGCTACCACATGCAGGAAGCTGGCGCACCCGCCGATCTGGAATTGGCTTACACCCTGGCCGACGGCTGGGAATACTTGCGGACTGGGGTAAAGGCTGGCTTGGACATCGACGACTTTGCCCCGCGGCTCTCCTTCTTTTGGGCCATCGGGATGAATCATTTTATGGAAATTGCCAAGATGCGCGCGGGGCGCTTGTTGTGGTCAAAAATCGTACAGCAATTTCAACCCAAAGACCCCAAATCGATGGCGTTGCGCACCCATTGTCAAACTTCCGGCTGGAGTCTTACCGAACAAGATCCTTTCAACAACGTAGCCCGCACCACCATCGAAGCACTGGCAGCAGTGCTAGGCGGAACACAATCCCTGCACACCAACTCGCTGGATGAGGCCATTGCCTTGCCCACCGATTTTTCGGCCAAAATTGCACGCGACACCCAAATTTACCTGCAAAAAGAGACCGACATTTGCAAAGCGGTAGATCCCTGGGCAGGCAGTTATTTTGTGGAATACCTAACCGATCAATTGGCCAACCGCGCTTGGGAACTGATTGAAGAAGTAGAAGCCTTGGGCGGCATGGCCAAGGCCATCGAAGCTGGATTGCCCAAGTTGCGCATCGAAGAGGCCGCTGCCCGCAAGCAAGCCCGCATCGATAGCGGCAAAGACCAAATTGTAGGTGTAAATGTATTCCGCCTGGAACACGAAGCGCCAATCGATATCCTGGATGTAGACAATGCTGCGGTGCGCGATGCCCAAATTCGCCGCATTCAGGCTACCAAAAGTCAGCGCGATGAAGCGGCGTGTCAGGCAGCTTTGGCCAAACTGAAGCGTTGTGCGCAAGGCGAAGCGGGCAACTTGCTGACCATCGCCGTAGAATGTGCCCGCTTGAGGGCTACCCTGGGCGAAATATCCTGGGCCATGGAGGAGGTTTTTGGCCGCTATACGCCTGTAACCCGTACCGTATCGGGCGTTTACCGCAGCGAGTCGGGTACAGATGAAAACTTTCGCGAAGCGCAGGCATTGGCCGATCAATTTGCGGAGCTGGATGGCCGCCGACCCCGCATCATGATTGCCAAATTGGGGCAAGATGGCCACGACCGCGGGGCCAAAGTCATTGCCACCAGCTTTGCCGATCTGGGTTTTGATGTAGACATAGGCCCCTTGTTTCAAACACCCGCCGAAGCGGCCCGACAAGCGGTGGAAAACGACGTCCATATTCTGGGCATCTCCTCTCTGGCGGCTGGCCACAAAACACTGGTACCACAAACCATCGCCGAGTTGGAAAAACTGGGCCGCGATGACATCATGGTGGTGGTTGGCGGAGTGATTCCGGCTCAGGATTATGAATTTCTGTACGCGCAAGGCGTGGCGGGGATTTTTGGCCCAGGAACGAAGATCTCGAAGGCGGCGGCGGAGTTGTTGAAGTTGTTGATTGAGATGGTGGGGTGAGCATGAATTGTGCAACGGAGCGTTGCACAATTCATGCTGAGATCATTTCAGCGCCTGATACACCGCCACCTTAAACTTTTCCTGCATTTCACCCCAATGTGCGCTACTCGGCAATTGCTGGGTCATCAGCAAATAAATCAGGTTTTCTTTAGGATCAGCCCAGTAAGCGGTGGCGAATGCGCCGCCCCAGGAAAAGGTACCAACGCTGGCGTAATCATCAGCTTTGGCGGCAGTGGTGATTCCGAATCCCAATCCGAAAGCACCGTCGCCCCACAATTTTCCGATCTGGTTGCTGGTCATCATTTCTACGGTGCGTGGAGAAAGCAGGGTGACGCCGTTGTACTTTCCTTTATTCAATAGCATTTGCAGAAAAATGGCATAGTCGTACGCCGTTGAAGAGAGGCCACCTCCGCCGGAGAAGTAAGTTTTTTTCTGATTGGGAAAATCAGCGGAAACGTTGAAACTCTCAGGCAACTTGAAGAATTTTCCCAGCGAATCTTGCGTATAAATCACCGTGAGGCGACTATGCTTTTCAGCGGGCAGGTTGAAATAGGAGTCTTTCATGCCCAGGGGCGCAAAGATGCGTTTTTGGAAAAACGTTTCCAGATCCATTCCACTCACCACCTCGATCACGCGGCCTAATACATCGGTGCTGAGGCTATAATTCCAGCGCTCGCCGGGTTGGTATTCCAGTGGTAAGGCACCCAGACGTGTCATGGCATCACCCAGGTTATTTTTCATTTCTCCTACGCCAGCAGTAATGTTGTTTTTGGCATAAATGGCCTGCATCGCAGGACTACCGATTGTCGCATAACCCAATCCCGAGGTATGGGTCAGCAAGTCTTTGATGGTAATGTCCCTCTTGGCAGGTACCGTTGTGTAGCTCGAGTCCTTTTCATTGAATTTGGCCAATACGCTCGGTTTTTTGAAAGAAGGAATGAACTTGTACAATGGGTCGCTGAGCAAGATTTTTCCTTCTTCCATCAGCAGCATGATGCCTACGCTGGTGATGGCTTTGGTTTGGGAAGCGATGCGAAAAATCCCATCCTTGGCCATGGGCTTTTTGGTGTCGAGGTCATCCAGTCCATAGCCCTGGTATTGAATCACCTGGCCGTCTTTGACCACCAGGGTTACGGCGCCAACCAGCTTTTTTTGTTGCACGTAGTCATTGATCAAATTATCGATGCGCTTGAGGCGTTCGTAATTGACTTTAAGGCTCGGTTTTGCCGCAGGCTGAATAACCTGCGCTTGAACCACAACGCTCACTAAGCAAAACAAGAAGAGGATTAGGTTTTTTTTGAGGGCAAGCATAGATGAGGATTTAAACCATGATGGAATAGCTATAAAAATAGACTATTTTTTCAAGTCCCCGTATGCGACAAAGTAGGGATTCAACAAATTTTCCTTGTTGTACCGCAAAGGCGCATTGGTGTTTTGATCAATTACCTGGCCGCCAGCCTCTTCCAGGATGATTTGAGCCGCACCCGTATCCCATTCCATGGTTGGGGCCATGCGGGGATACACCTGGGCCTGCCCCAAAGCAATGAGCAAAAACTTGAGAGAACTGCCCCGGGATACCAATTCGGGTTGATCTAGTTGCTGGATAAATGCTTCTGTTTCAGTGTTCATATGAGAGCGGGAAGAGATGACCTTGAGTCCCGTATCGGACATGGTGAAGGGCAGTGCCTGGAGGCGTTGTACCATGCCGTTTTTTTCTTTGAATGCGCCGCCCCCTTTGGTTGCGTAATACATTTCGTCAAACACCGGGATGTACACCACACCCAGTTCGATTTCGCCTGCGTTAATCAAAGCAATGTTGACCGTAAAATCGCCGTTGCGTTTGAGGAACTCTTTGGTACCATCCAGTGGATCGACCAACCAGGCTTTGGTGAAATGCTGCCTTTCTGTGTAAGGGATTTGTTGATTTTCCTCCGAAATGATCGGAAATTGCACGGGAAGAGCCTCCAGTGCACTACAAATAATTGCGTTGGCCCGGCGATCGGCAATGGTGAGTGGCGAAGAATCGGCTTTGTGTTCTACCTGAAAATCAGCCTCCTGTGCATAGATGTCCAGGATAGTGGCACCGGCTTGGCGGGCAATCTGGGTTATTTCGGCAATTAGTTGCACATTGTTCATATAATAACTATTTTTAAGTCGTAAAAATAATACAAATGAGCAAGATTTTAGTAACCGGTGGCTGTGGCTACATCGGAAGCCACACTTTGGTGGATTTGATAGACAACGGTTTCGAGGTCGTAGCCGCAGACAGCCTGATCAATGCCTCGGACGGCATTTTGGAAGGCGTTAAGGCCATCACCGGAAAAACCGTTCAAAACTATCCCGTCGACCTTTGTGACAAGGCCGCAACCCGCAGTGTTTTTGAAGCCAACCCCGACATTTCAGGCGTCATTCATTTTGCGGCGCTAAAGTACGTCGGAGAAAGCGTAGAAAAACCCCTTCTTTATTTTCGCAACAACCTGGACAGCTTGCTCAATGTCCTGGAGTGCATGGTGGAATTCGGCGTAAAGAACATCATTTTTTCTTCTTCTTGTTCGGTTTATGGCAATGCTACGGAATTGCCGGTTACCGAAAGCACCCCTTTTCAAACCGCGGAATCGCCTTATGCGCGCACCAAACAAATGGGCGAGCAAATCCTGTATGACGTTTGTTTTCACGAAAAAGGCATCAATGCCGTGATCTTGCGTTACTTCAATCCTGGAGGAGCGCATGAAAGTACCCTGATTGGCGAAGCCCCTACTGCCGCAACCAACCTGGTACCCGTCATCACCGAAACAGCAATCGGCAAACGCAAAAGCATGACCGTGTTTGGCAACGATTATCCCACCCGCGATGGCAGTTGCGTCCGCGATTACATTCACGTAATGGATCTGGCCAATGCACATACCAAAGCGATCCAATACTTGTTGGCCAACCAACAGGAAAGCAATTGCGAGATCTTCAATCTTGGCATCGGCGAAGGGGTGACGGTATTGGAAGCCATCTATGCTTTTGAAGCGGTATCGGGACTTCAATTGAACTACGAAATTGGGCCGCGCCGCGCCGGTGATGTAGTGGCCATTTATGCCAACAACAACCTGGCAACCTCGCGTTTGGGCTGGATGGCCCAGCGCAACATCAGCGACATCATGCGGACAGCCTGGGCCTGGGAACAGAAAAGAAGGTAGCCACTGGCTGAAGTGTACATATAAAAAGAGGCTTGGTTTTCATGATGAAAACCAAGCCTCTTTTTATGTGTACAATAATCCGCTCACGTTGATTAGAATCCACTAACATTTAGACGTCCGTTAGAAACACACTTGCCACTTAAAGAAGGTGTTGCTACGGCACTATTCATAATGGCGTCTTTGATTTGAGCTGCTGTTGCACTTGGATTAGAAGCCTTGTACAGGGCCGCTGCACCCGATACGTGCGGAGTAGCCATGGATGTACCATTGTAGCTGGCATAACTAGCGACCACTTTTCCTTTAGAGCTTACTGGGACCGTAGACCAAATCCCAGAACCAGGCGCACCAATATCTACGGTGGTAGCTCCGTACTGAGAGTAGCTGGCAAGCGCTCCGGTATTGGTAATTGCAGCAACCGCGATGATGTTGGCACTAGTATAGCCAGAAGGGTAACTTGCGGTTGCATCATTATTGGTACCACTGTTTCCTGCCGCCGCAATGAACAGGATACCCGCACCGTTCGCACGGTCAATGGCGTCTTTCAACGCTTGAGAGAAACCACCACCACCCCAGGAGTTATTGGTGGCTACAATGTTGACCGGATTGACAGCCCTTGTTTTAAGGTTGGTAAAGTAATCTACCGCCTTGATGGCGTTGGCGGTTGTACCACCTTGACTACCGAGGAATTTGGCGTTCAACAATTTCACATTCCAGCATACGCCGGCTACTCCAACACCATTGCCACCTACACCACCAATGGTACCGGCAACGTGCGTGCCGTGATCATCTCCTGCGCCGTCAAATACAGAACTGTTGTTGCCATCAAAATCCCAGCCATATACATCATCGACTAAGCCATTGCCATCATCGTCAACCCCGTTGCCGGCTGTTTCACCAGGATTGGTTCCAGCATTGGCCGCCAAATCCGGGTGCGTATACATGTAGCCCTCATCAATGATGCCGATGTAAACGGTGCTAGATCCCGTTTTTCCTGCTGCCCAAGCTTCACCCGCTTGAGAACCGAACTGGTTAGCGGGGGAAGTCGCATCGCCATACATACCCCAAAGTGAACCGTTGGTGTAGTAGGTATCATTGGAAGTTGCAAAGTGGTTGTAGATGTAATTGGGCTCCGCGTATTCAATTTCCGATCCATTGATGCGACTAATGGCATCCAGGGCATTCATGGAAGTGCGGATCACCTGAATACCCTCAGTTAGGTTGGCTCTTTTCATTGCCGCAGTAAGGATGGTTTCTTTAACACTTCCATTAACCTTTGCCAGCGCCTGTGATTTGCCAGCAGTAGAAGTGCCTTCTTTAAATTTTACCAGAAATTCATTGGGAACATGATCCCCCGCGGCAGCACCGACCGCAGCATCAACTGCAGTAGTAGGCAGTGTCCGGGTTACGTCGTCATCGCTTTTTGACATCCATTGAAAATTCCGGCGATCACCATAAAGGCAATCAGGGATTTGGCTAGGTTGGTAAACATCAAGTTTTTCATACTAGAACCGTGGTAATTTGTGAATAATATTCTAAATTAGAAGTGATTCCTAAAAGCGTTGGTTTTTCTATGTCATTTTTATGTCATTAAAACACCCCCCATATGAATATAGTTTTATTTATATATTTAAACATAATACACATAACAGATTTAAGCCTTAAGTTGACCAAAGAAACAGCTGGCTTTACTCCTCCATTGGCTGCCCAGATGTTTGGTTATGTGGGCCTCGCCTTAATACACTGCTTTCACTAGCAGGTTTTCAGCATATTTTAGGATTTAAAGGTTTAAGTGCTAGAATCTTACAACATCCGTTGTAAGGCGCCCAATATTTCTAACCACAGTGACTTTTTGAATTGTGACTTAAACAGCCCATGGTGCTCAATTTTTTTTACATTCCAATCTTCCGGGCGCCATTGGGTGAAGCCAATTCCCGCCTGACTTTTGACATGTTGCCAAAAACGCGGTACGGATCGTGCATTTGAAATGGGATCATCGCTGGCCCAAAAAACGTGAATGGGGAACGGTATCTGGTCGTATGCACCAATGGGTACTGTTTTTCCGTAAAATTTTGGATCGAAATAATGATCAGGTTTTCCGCACCAGGCTCGCCACTGCATTACGATTCTGCCTGGCAAATCCTCCATGATCCTGAACCGCTTGGCGGCTACATAGCCCCAAAGGGCGATGCTAAGGGGGGCAAACAGGTAGAAGAAATAGTAACTCTTCAATCGATAAGACCAAGGCATATATGGCAGGTATCCAACCGAGGTAGCAAAACAAACCATGCCTTTCACCAGGTGTAAATTGGGCATTAATCCTACTTTTAGACCTCCCACGCTGTGTCCAAAAATCAGTTTGGGCAAGGCTGGAAAGCGGGTATCCAGATAATTCAACACCGCAGGCATGTCTTGTTGCCCGTAGTCCAGGTACGAATAATTGCAATGCCGCATGGTTGCGGGAGCGGATTCGCAAGTACCCCGGTAATCGTATACGACCGTGGCAAAACCATGCTCTGCCAGGAAATGCGCGATGGGCAAGTAAAACTCTTTCTTGAAAGCGGTACCGCCGCTCAGCATCAGCGCGGCCTTTGGTTCATTGGGTACACAAAGAATTGCGGCCAGAGTAACTCCGTCGGCACAGGTTATGCTCAATTTTTCACTGCTGGTTTTGGGTTGATTTGAGGTTGGAATAGGGTTCATCATGGTTTAAGTGTTTTTAATTTATTGATCGTTCGTTAAATTAAAGGAGCAAAAAAAATTATACCGCAAGCCGTTGAAGCGCTTGCAGGAGATAAGTTTTTTCACCAAAGATGCGGGTCAGCAGAATGGCACCTTCTATTTCCTGTACGGCACGTACGGCCAGTAATCGAGCTTCTGATTCGGGGTGCTTTTCGGCATAGATTGCACCAAGGTGTTCGATAAACGTGCTAAAAAAGGTACG
This sequence comes from Haliscomenobacter sp., assembly GCF_040403615.1. Taxonomy (NCBI): domain Bacteria; kingdom Pseudomonadati; phylum Bacteroidota; class Saprospiria; order Saprospirales; family Haliscomenobacteraceae; genus Haliscomenobacter; species Haliscomenobacter sp. The sequence goes on from NZ_JBBAKG010000050.1 coordinate 41,096, forward strand.
CACCACCGGCATGAAAGCATAATCTTTGCCCACCGATTCCAGGGCGGTATTGGCCATCAGGCAGCCGTTGGAAAAGCCATCCAGGTCGTAAAAGCGTTCAATTTTGGTAGCCAGTTTTTGGAGTTTACCAGCAGTGTCCAGTTCTGGATTCTCCTCAATTCGCTTGAGCAATTGCGTAAATTGTGCCAACATGTACAACAGGATTTCCTTCATCAGGTCTTCCTTGTCTTTGAAATAATAGTAGAAATGAGATTTGTGCATGCCCAATGCTGAAGCCAAGTCACCGATGCTGGTATCGTGGTAGCCTTTCTGCCAAATCAAGCGCATTGATTTTTGCAGTATTTCCTCCTTACTGGTTTTGATGGTGGGCATATTTGGTATTTACGGCCATAAATATATTGAACAATCGTTAAAATAAAAAGTATTTGGTCTGGTAATTGCAAAAAAGGCATTAAGTATGACGCAAAAAATAACTTCCCGATTTTTTTAGAGGCTTTTGAATAGGAACCTCACTTGAAATGAACCGTTCGATTTCCTATTCAAAACCCAAAATCGGGAAGTTATTTTTTCTACGTTATTAAAGAAACGTTAAAGCCCCATTTTGTCTGCTCCTTCAGCGTACCGCTGCCGTCATAATATCGTTATCATTCAAAAAACAGAAAACCATGAGCGGACGTTACCTCGTTTTGTTGCCCCTTTTGACCTGGGGTATTTTGAACAACCAGGCAGAAGCCCAGTTGGGTGGCTTGATCAATAAAGCCAAAAATACAGTTTTGGGCAAAAGCGGCGATCTGAGTGCAGATGAAGCCGGATCGGGTTTGAAAGAAGCCCTGAATGTTGGGGTTGATCAAGCGGTGAGCTTCCTTTCAGCCAAGGATGGCTACTATGCCAGTGCCTACAAAATTTTGTTGCCCGAAGAAGCCAAAACCATGGCAGCCAAGCTGAAGGTCATCCCTGGATTCTCCAAGTTTGAAGAGGATTTACTGGAAAAAATGAACCGCGCCGCAGAAGATGCCGCTGCTCAGGCCAAGCCCATTTTTGTGAATGCCATCAAACAGATGACTTTCCAGGATGCGTTGAACATTCTGATGGGTGAAAAAAATGCCGCTACGCAATATTTGCAGCGTACCACTACCACCCAATTGACTGCTGCGTTTATACCCGTCATCCAAACTTCGCTGGACAAATTCAAAGCCCGTGAATATTGGACCAGCGCAGTTACGGCTTACAACAAAATTCCCCTAGTGAAAAAAATGAATCCGGAACTGGATAAATACGTGACCGAAAAATCCTTGATCGGCATGTTTCAACTGGTGGAGAAAAAAGAATTGGACATTCGTCAAAACGTAGATTCGCGGGGGAGTGACCTGCTGAAGAAGGTTTTTGCGAAGCAAGACAAGAAGTAGAATTATAAGTTATGAGCTATGAATTATGAGTTATGACAACAACACTCATAACCTAAATTCATTTTTCAGAATTTTAGACCCTGGCATAAAAACAAAGAGGCCGCCCGACTGGGCGGCCTCGAATGCCAATTGTAATT
>NZ_JBBAKG010000051.1:0-42319 GCF_040403615.1 Haliscomenobacter sp.
CAACCCAAATATTCCATGCTCGACCGCTGGGTGGAAGATGGTTTGTTGGATGTGTTGGAAGAAACCGGAGTAGGCTGCATCCCATTTTCGCCACTGGCGCAAGGTTTGCTCACCAATAAATACCTGAAGGGCATTCCCGCAGATTCCAGAGCATCCAGCCACCGCGGCAATGGTGCCATTGAAGAAGACCAAATTTCGGAAGATAACATCAGCAAGGCCCGCCAATTGAATGCCCTGGCCGAAGCACGTGGACAGAACCTGGCGCAAATGGCTCTGGCCTGGATATTGAAAGACCAACGCGTCACTTCAGTATTGATCGGTGCAAGCAAACCCGAACAGGTTTTGGATTCCATCCGCTGCATCGATAATTATGCGTTTTCTGGTGAAGAGCTGAATCGAATTGAGGCAATTTTGAAAAACGCTTGATTCTCATATCACGCATCAAAAACAAACAATTCGGATTGTTTGTTTTTGATATAAAAACATTTTTCTTGACTAAACCCCAAAATTTTGTAAATTTGCTTGCCAAAACATCCACAGCAGCAATGGAAATAAGTAGCCAAGACAGCAACTATAACGAGTACATCATCATACCCAACCCTATTTATGATGTGGTGTTTCGTTATTTGATGTCAGATCACGAAAGTGCACTGATCGTGCTCTCTACTTTAATCAATGAAAAAATAACCAAACTGCAACTCGAACCTCTCACTTTTCCAGAGAAAAAAGAAAAATCCAACTCCGTACAATTGCAAGACCCCAAAACGAAAGATGACATTCAACTGTTTCATCTGGATTTTACGGCAACCATTGAACTGGCAGACGGCTCAGAAGAATTGATCATGATCGAGCTTCAAAAGGCCAGTGAACCAGAAGACATCTTTCGTTTCAAGCGCTACATCAGCAAAAATTTTCAGAAGAAACAGGAAATTGAAGTAACCGATCTGGAAACCCAAGCCATTAAAAAGGTAAATCGCCCTATTCGTTTGATTCCTATTTTTATCCTCAATTTCCGCATCGAAAACGAAATCAACGACTTGTTGATCAAAACCAATCGCTTCAAAACTGGCTTGTTCAAAAACGAAGTCCTGAAAAAACACAATGAATTCATCGACAACCTTACTTATGATCTGCTGGTGATACAACTGCCCAATCTGCGCAACATCAAAGTAGAGGAGTACATGAACGATGAATACAAAAAAAGGCTATATTCCTTATTGAAGCTTTTCGATCAAAAAGAAAGGGTAACTGGCAATGATCACCGTTTGCGCTTGATCCGCAAATTTTTTCCAGGATTTCTGGATCGCGTCATTTCCCGGCTGCAATCCGCAGACATTGACAATCCCGATTTAGAAGAAAAAATGCTGGTGGAAGACGAATACCTTAAAGCCTTAATTGAACGTGACAATAAAATTGCCTTTTTCAAAGAAAAGTTTGAAAAAGCCGATGAGCTATTGAATACCACCAAAAAACAATTTAAAACTACTAAAAGGCAGTTGGATACCGCCAAAGAGGAATTGGATACCGCCAAAGAGGAATTGGATACCACCAAAGAGGAATTGGATACCACCAAAGAGAAATTGGATACCGCCAAAGAGGAATTGGATACCACCAAAGAGAAATTGGATACCGCCAAAGAGCAGTTGGATACCACCAAAGAGCAGTTGGATCAAGCTTTAAAGTTGCGCCAAGAAAAAGATAAAGAATTGATTGAAAGAGACTTATTGATTCTAAATTTGGCCAAAATGCTCAAGGAGAATGGTGTTTCCTTTGAAGACATTCACCGGCAAACTGGACTTTCAATAGCGGAGATTCAACAGCTTTAGTGGGAATTTATATCGTTCAGGTTTTGATCTTGAGTCCAAAAAAACATGAGGTTAATACACTGGAGCATCAAAGAATCCTCGATCCTTGATGCTCCAGTTTTACAACAGATCTATTCTTCCAATTCCAAAATCCGCGCGGGCAGATAACCCACAAAATCGCGAAAACGCACCTTCCACCATTCGTTGTTGGTTTTTTCCATTAATTCGAGGCGGTGACCAATTACTACAGGCAACAAGTCAAGACTATTTTCATCGGGATGTTGACGGATGGCCGAGTTTTCGAGCACGCGGTACACTATAACCCGACCAGGTCTTGAAGAAGGCTTACTGATCTGAGTTTCTGGCTTTGGAGCTGGTTTTTCTGGCACAACAATGGGTCTCTCTGGGATCGTAACCGGTTTTTCTGGTACAATGATCGGCTTGTTAGTAGGTTCAATGATTCGATCTGGCACCCGAATTTCTTCGGGTTCAGCAGGGGCTTCAATGGTTGGAGGCGCTGCTTGTACACCTGCTGTCAATTCAAATTCCCGTTTCAACTGGGGCAACCCTCCCATTTCATCTGTAGTCAGAATGATTTCTGTTGGAGCAAAACCCGATTTGCGCAGCATCAGGCGGTGATTGTGGTCTCTTTTTAAGGACATCAAGATGATGCCATTGCCAAAAGTTCGCTTGGTAATGACCGCCTCGGTTCCATCTTCATTTTGCATGAAGACTTCCAATGATATGCCCGTAAGTTGTTCTTTGCTGATGGAATTGAAAACCGTTCCAATCAAAGAAATCGATAAAGAAGGAGGTACGGAGCGCGGAACTGTCTTGGGTTCGTCTTTATTGCTTTTGTTTTCTGCCAGAAGTGGCTTGTCTTCCTCTTTTTTCTTTTTTTCTACCTTCTTTTTGCCATCCAATTCCGCGATGCGGTCTTCTCGGGTTTGGCGACCTATGTTGAAAGTTAAACCCAAGTTGAAATGAGCTGTTTTTGCACTCTTAAAAGAAAGCGCAGCGAGGGCATTGTCCGTAACAAAAAACAATTGGGCGGGACCCAAATTGAGCGCCGTTCCCAGGCCGAAATTGATACTGGCTTTGTTGAAAGAAGAAATATTGCCACCGATTTGTAGAAATTTGTTCACTCGGGAAGTCACCCCTACCGCAATCCCAAAATCAATTTCACCCAGAAAGAATCGGGGATTGATGGTCACATCGATTGAGGTAGTTGGGCTGACAAAATAGCTCCCCCCTACGTACAAAAGCATCGGAAGCTTGGTGCTAAAGGTGGTATCAAACTTGGGCTTGCGGCCAAGGCTATCAATGAATTCGAGTACCTCTTTGTTGTAGGTTTTCAGGTCTTGCGTAGGAAATTCGATGTTGTCGTCGGCAATTGGGTTGATGGTAATTCCTTTCTTCCAGGTGATGCTGCCCACGTTGAGCACACTGGCGTACAGGTCTATTTCGTCATTGATCCGGTATTGCAAACCTAGATCGAATGCGAAACCATTATTACCCGTTTTTTGAAAATAAGTGGATGGGTTGCGTTGCAAAGCCTGTACGGCTAAATTGCTGAAATTCAGGTTGCCCAGGGTTGCATAATAGGGATCAAGGTTGCTGGCACCTGAGCTCATAAAACTCAAATTGCCCAATACCCCAAAATAGCGGTCGTCTTTATCGCTTACAAAGCGCATCGAGTCGTTGAGGGTTTGCACATGGCTGATGCCCATTAAGGATTTTACCCGAATACCTGCCGAGAGTTTGTTGGTAATCTGCCGCGTGTACCCCAAGCCAATTGCCCGGTATTGCAATACATTGAGTCGGTAAGTCTGAATATCGTAAGTGCGGTCTACAATTTTGCTGTTGCCTACATTGAACAACATCTCCGCCATGGAGCGTGGATAACTCATGGCGGCATTCATGTTTTCGTTGACAAAAAAATTGAAGTAATTGCGCTTGCCAATACGAAACCCCAAATCGAGGAGATTGACACTGATGTCCATCGAAGCCTGGTTTTGCTGATCCAGTCCATCCAGGAATTTTTTGTAAGGATTGACTGGAGTGCCTTCAACGGAATTGCCTTCCTGAAAATCGCCCAACTTAAACCCCGAACTACTGACAGCACCATTTGCACCACTCATCAGCGGCAATCCGATATTGTATTTGGTCAAAGGAATTCTTCCAAGGTTGACCTGGTAAGATTGCGGCGCAAAGGACAGTTGGGAAAGGGTAAGATTTCGCTGCGCAAAAATTGGGTTGGTGAGCAACCACAGGAGGCTACAAACCAACCAAAAGGGTTGGGAAAGAAATGAAAAAAATCGAATACGTGGGTTTGGGGTAGCTTTCATCAATGGTTGTTTTGTAAAGTTACTCATGCTCTTCTCGGTTTTTGGATGCTACATTTGTAAAGTAAACGATGTTTTTTGATAGATCCACTTGTTCGTCAAGTCAAAAGAGCGTCAAAAAAAATACAATATATAAAAAAAAGCCACTGCGTTCAAGGCTACAGTGACTTTTTTAGGGCATTTTTCGCAATAAACCGGCTCGGTTTTCAGAGCTTAGATCAGCAAGGTTTTCATTTCAACCTGTTGACGAACAATTTCTTCGATTCTATCGATGTGCACGCGTTCCTGCTTCAGGGTGTCACGCTCGCGAATGGTTACGGTATTGTTTTCGAGGGTTTCAAAGTCAATCGTGACACAGTAAGGGGTTCCAATTGCGTCCTGACGGCGGTAACGGCGGCCAATCGCGTCTTTTTCGTCGTATTGGCATTGGAACGAAAACTTCAGTTTATTGAACACGTCCGTTGCTGCCTTCACCAACTCTTCGCGGTTTTTCAGCAAGGGCAATACGGCTACTTTGATTGGAGCCAATGCTGGATGCAGCTTCATCACGGTACGAGTAGAATCTTGACCGTCAGCATCGGGCACGGTTTCTTCAATCAAGGATTCGCTCATCATGGCCAAAAACATCCGATCGGCACCTACGGAAGTTTCAACTACAAAAGGCACGTAGTTTTCATTCAGTTCTGGATCAAAGTATTGCAGTTTTTTGCCCGAAAGCTCTTGGTGGCTGCTCAAGTCAAAATTGGTACGGGAGTGAATGCCTTCCAATTCTCTGAAACCAAAGGGAAATTCATATTGGATGTCCACCGCAGCGTTGGCGTAGTGGGCCAGGTTGTCGTGGTCTTTGAAACGCAATTTGCTCTGCGGCGTCCCGATCTTGAGGTGCCAGTTCATGCGCGTTTGCTTCCAGTAATCGTACCACTTCATCTCCTCGCCTGGGCGCACAAAGAATTGCATTTCCATTTGCTCAAATTCGCGCATGCGGAAAATGAACTGACGGGCAACAATCTCATTGCGGAAAGCCTTTCCAATTTGTGCGATTCCGAAGGGAACCTTTTGGCGGGTAGACTTCTGGATGTTGAGGAAATTCACAAAAATCCCCTGAGCCGTTTCGGGGCGCAGGTAAAGTTTGCCTTCTTCTCCCGCAATATTTCCCAATTGGGTATTGAACATCAGGTTGAACTGACGCACTTCCGTCCAACTGCGCGAACCTGTGTCTGGATCGGTAATGTCGAGGTCATCAATGATTGCTTTCATCTCGGCCATGTCGCCATTGGACATCGCCGCAGTCAAGCGGTCATTGATGGCTTCGGCTTTCTGGGTATACTCCAGTACCCTGGGGTTGGTGGTGCGGTACAGCGCCTCGTCAAAGGAATCGCCAAATTTTTTCTTGGCTTTTTCTACTTCCTTATCGGCTTTGGACTGCATTTTATCAATCTCTTCCTCAATCAGTTGATCGGCGCGGAAGCGGCGTTTGCTGTCTTTGTTGTCGATCAGGGGATCGTTGAAGGCATCTACGTGACCAGAAGCTTTCCAGGTTTTGGGATGCATAAAAATGGAAGCATCCAAACCCACGATGTTGTCGTGCATTTGCACCATGGCAGCCCACCAATAATCCTTGATGTTGTTTTTTAATTCTACGCCATAGGGACCATAATCGTACACTGCGGCAAGACCATCGTAAATTTCGCTCGATTGAAAAATAAAACCGTATTCTTTGCTGTGTGCAACCAATTTCTTGAACAGATCCGCTTGCTGGGTCATCGTGACGTATTGTTTGTTAGAGCATGTCTAAATGCTAAATAGGCTGCAAAAATGGCAAAATTTCGGGTTTAAAGAGGGAGAAATAGCGATTTTTTTGGTTTTCCCTGCCGTTTATATTTTAAGTGTGTGCTAAAATAGGGGCATTGGCCGTTCTTGACATCTTTATAAGTGCTAGACGCCTTTACTTAGGCTTCTAGTTTTGCTTCACGAATTTAAACAACAACAAATATGAAACGATTAATGCATATTGGATTGCTTCTGAGCGTCCAATTCCTGGGCTTCAATGGGAATCTACAAGCGCAGAAAGAAATCAAAGTAGAGCCGTTTGACCAAATCAGCGCCACGGGCAGTGTAACCGTACACCTCGAAGCCGGAGATGCCGACAAGGTGGTGCTTTACATCGATGGCATTCCTGAAAAAGAGATTGAAGCCAAAGTCTCTAAAGGCGTATTGCGCATCCAGGTTTTGAATGGTTTTTTGTACAAAGATGAAATCGTCAAGGCTTATGTGACCTACAAAGCACTGCGCGGAGTAAGGGCAAATGCGGGCGCAAAAGTGGATGCCAAAGAAACCCTCAAAGCAGATTTGTTTTCGGTAAGTGTCTCCGCAGGAGGACAATTGGACTTGAGCCTGGATGTAAAAAACCTGGATGCCAATGCCTCAGAAGGAGGTCAGTTGAACTTGAAAGGAACGGCAACCTCACAGGAAATCAACGCCAGCACTGGAGGTGTATGCCGTTGTACTGACTTGATTGGCGAAAAAGGCAACGTCAAAACCAGTACAGGTGGTCGGGCAGAGGTACACATTACCGATTTGCTGGAAGCTTCAGCCAATGTTGGCGGCGAAATCTTGTACGAAACTGACCCAAAGGAAAAACGGATCAAGCAGTTTTTGGGTGGCGATGTACGAAAGTATTAAAATGAAATAGGGTTGTACCCAATTTTCACATTGAGTACAACCCTAAACACAACACCGAAAAAATTATTCCTTATCGAACCTGATTTCCTGTACAAAGCATTTGTCCCCTTCTACCCGTACATAGGTATACACCCGGTATGTACCTGTAGCCGTACTCATGCTGCCAATGCTGTATTGGGCTTCTTTGCCTTTTGATTGACCCGTGTGCATTTGGCTGAACGTTACCGGTTTGTTTTTCAGGAAGAAGTTTTTAAGAATTTGCACCGCTTCGGTTTTGCCGTACACATTCTCTTGTTCCAGAATGGAAATTTCCACTGATTTATCCAGGTAAGGTTCCAATGCAGTAACATTACCAGTACTGATGGCTTTGGTAATGTTGTCGAATGCGAGCTGCTGATCCCAGAAATTCAGGGCAAGCAGCAATATCAACATGCTTTTCATAGTCGTCCTTTTTTAGGGTTAGGCCGACCGATTTGGTTTAATGAAAACGATCGACCTTGAAAATGTAAAGTTTCATAAACATGATTCACCTCCTTCACCGTTTTATCTTTTTGACGCAATTGTCGGGTGATGGTAACATTTTTTTATAAGGAACGCAGAAAAATTACTTCCCGATTTTGGGTTTTGAATAGGAAGTCGAACGGTTCATTTCAAGTGAGCTTCCTATTCAAAAGCCCCTCAAAAAATCGGGAAGTAATTTTTTGCGTCATACATGGCATACAAATACTTAACGATTTCTTTGTTTTTAAATTGTTTTTTTCTTTAGAAAAAAAGCCTTTTGCACTTTAACTATCAATTGCTTGTGTTATTTTCGGCGCGAGATACTGATAGCAGCTATTTTGAAAATTTTAACCAAACACCCCATTTTAAATTTCGGGGCAGACAAACAAACATGAGCACAAAAAAAGTTCTACTGGTCATTATGGATGGTTGGGGATTGGGTCAGATACCTTCAGCTGACGCGATTGCCCAAGCCAACACTCCTTTTGTAGATGGTTTGTACGCGAAATACCCCCACGCCACCTTGGTTACACACAGCGAGCAGGTAGGTTTGCCGGATGGGCAAATGGGCAACTCTGAAGTAGGTCACCTCAACATTGGTGCAGGACGCGTGGTGTACCAAGAATTGGCCCGCATCAATAAAGCCGTAAGAGAGCACGAATTGAACCACAATCCGGTATTACTCGATGCCATAAAATACGCCAAAGACAATGGCAAGCCACTGCACATCATGGGACTGGTTTCTGACGGAGGCGTTCACTCACACATCAACCACCTCAAAGGACTGATTGACATCGTGGAAGAACAAGGCTTGACCGAAGCGTACATCCACGCTTTTACCGATGGGCGAGATTGTGACCCCAAAAGTGGGCTTGGCTTTTTGCAAGAGATTGTAGATTATTCCGCCAACAAAGCCACCAAGCTGGCTTCCGTGGTAGGGCGCTATTACGCCATGGATCGCGACAAGCGCTGGGAACGGGTCAAATTGGCTTATGATGCTATGGTCAATGGCATTGGCGAGGCCAGCACCGATGTACTGGCTACTTTTAAGGCCCGTTACGAGGCGGGCGAAACCGATGAATTCATCAAACCAATCATCTGTACCGATGCAAAGGGTGAGGCCGTAGCCAAAATTAAAGATGGCGACGCCCTGCTTTGTTTCAACTTCCGCACCGATCGCCCTAGGGAGATCTCTCAGGTATTGACTCAAATGGATATTCCAGATTTTGGGATGCACAAGCTGAATCTGCACTACACCACCATGACCACCTATGACGAAACCTACCAGAACGTAAGTGTGCTTTTTGAAAACGACAACCTCGCCAATACCCTCGGAGAAGTGATCTCCAAGGCGGGCAAGACCCAAGTACGCATTGCTGAAACCGAAAAATACCCCCACGTAACCTTCTTCTTCAACGGCGGTCGCGAAGAAGTATTTCCTGGAGAGCGTCGCTTGCTGATACCCTCACCCAAAGTAGCCACTTACGATCTACAGCCCGAAATGGGCGCACAGGGCATCACCGATGCCATTGTGAGCGACATCGTGGAAAACCAACCAGATTTCATTTGTCTCAACTATGCCAACGCCGATATGGTGGGGCATACCGGGGTGTTTTCAGCAGCCATCAAAGCCGTTGAGACCGTAGATCATTGCATGAACAAACTCATCAATACTGCCCTCGATTACGATTACGATTGCATCATCATTGCTGATCACGGCAACGCCGATTTCATGATCAACGAAGATGGTACACCCAATACTGCACATACAAAAAACCCGGTTCCAATCATTTACGCCAGTGCCCAAGCTGCTGGAGCAACCGTAAAAGATGGAAAACTGGGCGATATTGCGCCAACCATCCTCAACTTGATGGGCGTTCCGGTTTCTCCTGAAATGACAGGATCGGTGCTGATCGGGCGCTAAGCTCTACTTGAACACAAGTTACAGCAGTAAGCAGTTCCGCTGCTTCATGTATTCACCACGACGAAACGACGGACACGACGTTAGCTCCGCACAACCCAACGCAAGCGTCGTGTAATTGGGGTGCGTAGCATGCCAATCGTCGTGTTCGTCGGCCGTCGTGGTGAATTAAAATACAGCGAAGCTGCGCCTTGCGTAATCGTGAGGAACAAAGAGACAGGATGCAAAAAAAATTGTGCTTATTGACTTTGTGGGCTTTGCTGCGCAGCAAGAATGGTTAACTTTGTCAAGTACATCACATCGCAAAGTCAAAGTTTACCTACATGAAGCGCATTTCCTTATTCGCTCTGCTCGCAGTATTCCTCTGCGCCATCATCGCCTTCCTCAATGCCGATGGAGACCCTGCCGGCACCGACTGGCCCGAATACCTCGGCGGCCCCGACCGCAACCACTATTCGGTGCTGACCGAAATTACTCCCGACAACGTAAGCAAGCTGAAGATTGCCTGGCGCTATGCTACCCCCGACTCAGGTCAGATGCAGGTCAGTCCGATCGTGATCAAAGGGGTGTTATATGGTGTTACTGCAAGCGTGCAAGCCTTTGCGCTAGATGCCGCTACCGGAAAAGAACTTTGGCGTTTTGGTGATCCGCTGAAAAACTGGGCCAGTACCAGTCGCGGAGTAACGTATTGGCAAGACGGAGCCGATCAACGCATCCTGTACACTGCTGGCCCCAACCTTTGGGCACTCGATGCCAAAACGGGCAAAGCCATTCCCAGTTTTGGCGATGGGGGCAAGGTCGATTTGCACACTGGGTTGCCTGCTGTTTCCCAAAACAAGTTCGTCATTTCCAATACCCCAGGTACGCTATTTGAAGACCTGATTATCATGCCCGTTCGGCTTTCGGAAGGAGCCGACGCCGCTCCCGGCGACATTCGCGCTTTCAATGTAAGAACAGGCAAGCTGGAATGGACCTTTCATACCATCCCCTACCCTGGCGAGTACGGCTACAAAACCTTTCCCAAAGACGCTTACCTCAACAACTACACCGGAGCGGCCAACAACTGGGCGGGCATGTCGGTCGATCGCAAACGTGGGATTGTATATGTACCAACTGGTTCGGCAGGTTTTGATTTTTATGGCGGCAACCGCAAAGGACAAAACCTTTTTGCCAATTGTCTGCTCGCACTGGATGCGCGTACCGGCAAAAGACTCTGGCATTTCCAGACTACCCACCACGATATCTGGGATCGAGATATGCCCGCTCCGCCCAACTTGATTACCCTCAACAAAGACGGGAAATCCATTGATGCAGTTGCCCAAATCACCAAGCAGGGTTATGTGTTTGTCTTTGATCGGGTGACCGGAGAGCCGCTGTTTCCGATCAACGAAGTGCCTGTTGCTGACTCTGATTTGAAAGGAGAAAAAGCCTGGAAAACCCAACCCATCCCCAGCTTGCCTGCGCCTTATGCGCGTCAATCCAAAGACCTGACCGAAAAAGACATCAGCCCTTATGCGGAAAACCGCGAAGAGTTGTTGCAAAAATTCAAGACCTACAAAAAAGGATTTTACGATCCGCCGAGCAAAGAAGGTACCATTATTTTCCCAGGATTTGATGGCGGCGGAGAGTGGGGCGGTGCGGCCGTTGATCCTGATGGTATTTTGTACGTCAACAGCAACGAAATGGCCTGGGTGCTGACCATGATCGAAAAACCAGCCAAAGAAGAGATGGCCAACGCCAGCCCCGGAGAAAAAATTTACCTGACAACTTGTGCATCTTGCCATGGGGTGGATCGCAAAGGCAATCCGCAAAGCAATTACCCTTCACTGCTCGGCATTGAAAAGAAGCGCGACAAAGCTTTCGTGACTCAAATCATCACTGCGGGCAAAGGAATGATGCCTGGTTTTACCTCGCTTTCATCAGAACAAAAACAAGCATTGGTGGCCTATCTTTTCGGAGACGAGAAAAAAGAAGTGAGTGCAACTGCTGCTGCTTCCAAAGCCGTGCAGCTTCCTTATGGCATCACGGGGTACAACAAGTTTTTGGACAACAAGGGCTTACCCGCCATCGGGCCACCCTGGGGTGCACTCAGCGCCATCAACCTCAACACCGGACAATTCCTCTGGAAAGTGCCTTTTGGCGAAGAGCCCGCCTTGATTGCCAAGGGCATTCGCAATACCGGTGTGGAAAATTACGGCGGCCCCGTGGTGACTGCTACCGGATTACTTTTCATTGCGGCAACCAAAGACGGCATGTTTCGGGCTTTTGACAAAAAAACCGGTAAAATACTTTGGGAAACCAAATTGCCCGCTGCTTCATTTGCCACGCCCGCAACTTACGCGGTCAATGGCAAACAATACATCGTGCTGGCTTGTGGAGGTACCAAACTAGGCACCCCCAAAGGCAATGAGTACGTAGCCTTTGCTTTGCCCAATTAAGAACAGGCAATTATTGAACCAACTGTAAACATTCAACAAAATGAAAAAGTTAATCCTTTGCATCCTTTTGGCTGGTTTTTCGGCCACAGGGTTTGCCCAATCCAAAGCAGAACAGCAAGTAGCAGATGCGGTAAACGCCTGGCGCAAAGCGATGCTCGATGCAGATAAATCTGCACTGCAAAATGTGCTGGCCGAAGAACTCAGTTATGGCCACTCCAGTGGAAAAATTGAAGACAAAGCCATGATCGTCACCTCCATCTCAACGGGCCAATCCGATTTCGTTACCATGGAATTGACGGAGCAAACCATCAAAATTGCGGGCAAAACGGCCATCGTACGGCACAAACTGGCCGGCGACATCAACGATGGCGGAAAGGCAAGTAGCGTAAAACTGATCGTGTTGCAGATTTGGCAGAAGCAGGGGAGTGCTTGGAAACTGTTGGCAAGACAGGCGGTGAAACAGGCTTAATAACGCAGGAAAATTAACTTCCCGAGTTTTTGCGTCAACCTGAAAACAAAAAAGGTCGCCTGATGCTGTTTCAGGTGACCTTTTTGATTGGACAATCATTAAAGATCGACCAAATGTTGGCGGTCCGGACGGGACTCGAACCCGCGACCCCCTGCGTGACAGGCAGGTATTCTAACCAACTGAACTACCGAACCAATATTTAATCAAACTTTGATCTAAAAAAAAGCGTAGAAGCAATCACAAAAATTGCCTCATTGATGGCGGTCCGGACGGGACTCGAACCCGCGACCCCCTGCGTGACAGGCAGGTATTCTAACCAACTGAACTACCGAACCATCGATGGGCAACCTTGCGGACACCCATATAGATCAAAATTGTATATGGTAACAGAAACGGCATTTCTGGCGCTTCTGGAACGCACACAAGCACTTTTTGCAAGTGTGGCTGCAAATGTAACGGGAGTTCTCGGAACTTGCAACTGATTTTCATCAAAAAATAAAAAAAATCTTCCCTTTCAGCATTCCATACAGGTAATTGTTAATTTTGCACCTCTAATCTAATTGCATAGCTATGGTCTTTTTGGAGTTTGAAAAGCCGTTGGAAGTATTGTATGAGCAACTGGAAAAGCTCAAGGAAATCGGCGCAAGCGGAGAAATCGACGTTTCTGAGTCGATCAAAGCCCTGGAGACCAAAATTTCCGATAAGCGCAAAGAGCTGTACGACCACCTCACTGGTTGGCAAAGGGTGCAACTTTCTCGCCACCCGGAGCGGCCTTATACCCTATTTTACATCGAACAAATGTGCAGCAAGTTTATTGAGCTACACGGAGATCGGTATGTAAAAGACGATAAGGCCATTGTCGGTGGGTTGGCAGAAATAGATAGTCAAACCGTAGTCATCATCGGACACCAAAAGGGCATCAACACCAAGATGCGGCAATACCGCAATTTTGGGATGGCCAACCCCGAAGGTTACCGCAAAGCCTTGCGCCTGATGAAAACTGCCGAACGCTTTGGTTTTCCAGTGATTACCTTGATCGATACTCCAGGCGCTTATCCTGGATTGGAAGCCGAAGAGCGCGGCCAGGCAGAAGCCATCGCCCGGAATCTTTTTGAAATGGCGCAGTTGAAAACGCCTATTGTTTGCGTGATTATTGGCGAAGGTGCTTCTGGTGGTGCCATCGGAATCGGCTTGGGCGATCGGGTGTTTATGCTCGAAAATTCCTGGTATTCAGTAATTTCTCCTGAAAACTGCTCCACCATCCTTTGGAGAACCTGGGACTACAAAGAGCAAGCGGCTGAAGCACTCAAGCTAACTGCCGAAAATATGTTCCAAAATGGGCTGATTGATGGCATCATTCCAGAACCATTGGGAGGGGCACATTCTGCTCCAGAAGAAATGGCTCAAATTCTAAAAGCATACATCAAGAAAACCTTGGCTGAACTACAAATGTTGAGCACAGATGAACTTGTTGATGCCCGGGTAGATAAATACGCCAAAATGGGTGAATACGAATACGTTCATACAGAGGCAAAATCGGAAGACAAATAACCCCCTACCCAAATCAGCAACGATGAAGATCATTCACGATATCAGAACCTACTTTCGCAACAATTCGCTCAAGAGCAAATTGCAGGCGCAAAGCAAGCAACAGCGCAAACGGATCAACTTTGAAGAAGCACAAACAGTCGGGCTCATTTTTGATGCCACCGATAACGACAAGCGCCAAACTGCGCTGGGCTACGCTGAAAAATTGAGCAAATTGGGCAAAAAAGTCAAGTTGCTGGGTTTTTTTGACAGCAAGCAAGACAGCGTCGACTTCACTTTTGGTTATTTCAACCGCAAAAACATCGATTGGGCGCTGCGACCCAATGGCAAAAGTGTAGAAACATTTTTGCAAGGGGCTTATGACATTCTCATCACCCTCAATCCGCTGACCAATCAACATGTAGAGTACATTTCTGCCTTGGCCAATGCACACCTCAAAATTGGCCCCGACACCAATAATACTTATTGCTACGATCTGATGATCGATGTGCGCAATAAAAATAGTGTGATGGACTTCATCCGCGAGATGGAGCAGTTGTTGACCAAGACAAATATCAAACATGGGGCAAGCAAAGTTTAGAGGCACAGGTGTAGCATTGGTTACTCCTTTTCGCCAGCACGCCATCGATTACAATGCCCTTGAAGCCATCATCGAGCATGTTATTCAGGGTGGGGTAGATTACCTTGTTTCATTGGGTACTACTGGCGAGGCAATTACACTGAGCAGCAAAGAATGCCGCGAGGTGTTTGATTTCACCATCAAAGTGGTAAACGGACGCAAGCCGTTGGTTGCCGGCCTTTTTGGCAGCAATTTTACGGAGGCACTGGTAGAAAAGATCCGCAATTACAACCTGGAAGGTTTCGACGCCATCATGTCGAGTAGCCCGGCTTATAGCAAGCCACCGCAAGAGGGCATCTACCAGCATTACATGCAGGTCGCCGGGATTTCACCAGTGCCGATTATCATCTACAACGTTCCCGGAAGAACAGGCAGCAACGTCAAACCAGAAACCATCATTCGCCTTGCAGAAAGCAGCGATAAATTTGCCGGAGTAAAAGAAGCCTCTGGCGACATCAACCAGGCCATGAAAATCCTGAAACACCGCCCTGAAAATTTTGCGGTGATTTCCGGCGAAGATTCCCTGACCGTACCAATGATGTCTTGTGGAGCAGATGGCGCCATCTCGGTAATCGCCAACATGTATCCGGCGCATTTTTCCAGCATGATTCGTAGTGCATTAGAAGGAGATTTCCCCACGGCAGCCCGGCTCAACGCAGAGTTGCTCGATATTCACCAATGGTTGTACGTCGAAAACAACCCAGTGGGTGTAAAAGCGGGTATGGAAATTCTGGGATTGTGCAGCAAGGAAGTACGCATACCACTGGTTCCGCTTTCAGAAGCCAATTACTCGAATCTGCAACGAGAAATGGCCAGGGTACCAGAACTTACTTTGGTGTAATTTGGTTTTCAATTGAGTGCTTTTAGGGCACAATACATCAACGCCATGCACAATCCAATTCCCACCATTCCTCGCCTCAAAACCCTGCTCAGTTCGCTCAGATTCCTGCGCGATCCATTGACGGTCATCACCGGCAATATTGCCCAGTATGGCCACACCTATCGCTTTTACATCGGCGGCATCATCCCGGCCACTTTTACTGCTGACCCTGCTTTTATTCAGCACATTCTGCAAAAAAACCACCGTGGATACGTCAAATCTCCCATCCACTTTGAACACCTGGGGCATTTTGTCGGCAAAGGCTTGCTTACCATCGATGGTGACCATTGGTTGCGGCAACGCCGCTTGATCCAGCCCAGTTTTCACCGCTCCAGACTGGCCAGCTTGACTAACCTGATGAATGGAGTCATCGCCGAACGCCTGGAAAAGTTTGAACAAGAGGCCCAGCAAGGCCCCGTCAATGTGGCCGAGTACATGATGGACATGGCCTTTAACATCATCATGCGTTCGATTTTCAGCGTAACGGTTCCCGAAGAGCAGGTGCGCAAAATGAGCAATCAAATCACCCAGATTCAGGCTTTTGTGATTCAATTGATTCGTCAGCCTTATTTGAATTGGTGGCGAAAGCTAAGTGGCCTCATGAAACAGCACGAGCAAATTGCTGCCGATTTGGATCAGGCCATACTTGACCTGGTACACCAACGCCAGGCCAGCGGCGAGCAAAGAGATGATTTGTTGCAAATGCTGCTCGATTCCCGCTATGAAGATACGGGGGAGGCCATGAGCGAACAACAGTTGCTGGACGAACTTAAAATCATTTTTGTGGCTGGCCACGAAACTTCCGCCAACGGCCTGGCCTGGGCCTGGTACATCCTCAGTCAACACCCGGAAGCGGTGGCCAAAATCCGCACCGAATTGGAGGAATCTGTAGGTGATCGCGTCCCTGCTTTTGAAGATTTGCCCAAACTGGAATACCTCAGTCAGGTGGTAGATGAGGTCTTGCGCATGTACCCTCCTGCCTGGATAACCGACCGCATGGCGGCAGAAGATGACGATTACAATGGCATCAAAATTGCCAAAGGAGCCATTGTGGCTACCTATATATATGGAGCACACCATTCTCCCGAACATTGGGACGAACCCAACACCTTCAAACCTGAGCGATTTGACAAGGGCACCAAGATTCCGCCCTTCGCCTACTTGCCTTTTGGTGGTGGTCCTCGCTTGTGCATCGGCAACCATTTTGCCTTAATGGAGATGCAATTGGTGATTGCCGAAATGACCCGGAGGTATGATTTCGCGCTGGAACCCGGCCATGAGGTCGTGCCTCAGCCATTGATTACCCTGCGGCCCAAAAATGGCATCTGGATGCGGTTTGGGAAAAGAAAAGTAGCGGCAAATTAGGCCCAGGCTTTTTCTCCTTTTTTGTAATCCACGCAGCCATCAAAGCGGCCAGGAATAGGGTTGTAGCGCAATGCCTTGGTTGTCCCCACTTCCGAACTGAAATAGGCAAATACCGAAAGTTGCTTCAGTAAGGTGAAGTAATGACTGGGGGCATCGTCCGTTTTACTCGATTCGTATTGCTGGGCTTCTTGGTCCAGATTGGCTAGCAGATCATGGCGTTGTACGGCATTGAGTACAACAAAGTCTCCTTGGTTGGCTTGTTTAGCGGCAGTTTGTATCTTTTGTAAGCCTTCCAACACCAGTTTTTGCTCCCTTGATTCGTAACAATCCTCCACAATCAGCATCATGAATGCCCCCACGCCAGCTTGCTTTGCACCAGGAGAATCGGGGGTGTCGGGCAAAATGGTATCGGCAATTTCGGTCAGCAGCGCTTCGTCTCCCTCCTTAAACAAGCCTGACTTTTTCTGCTGCGTCTGGGGTACACAGCCACTCAGGATGGCCTCTGCGCCAACGATGGTTCCACCAAGCAGGAATGCGGTGGTTTGAAGTGCGGTTCTGCGATCCATATTATAGGTTTCCTTTTTTCATTTCTGCTGCCGCAAAATTTGCAGCGCGTGCAGTCAATGCCATGTACAAAATCGATGGACTTTGGTTACCCATGCTGGTCATGCAAGCGCCGTCGGTTACAAACACGTTTTTGCAGTGGTGCAATTGGTTGTGTTCGTTGAGGAGCGAGGTTTCAGGGTCACGGCCCATCCGTACGCCGCCCATTTCATGGATGTCCAGTCCAGGAGCTTGCTTGTTGTCATACGTTTCGATGTTGGTGCAGCCAGCGATTTCGAGCATCTCGCGACCCTGGGTCAAAAAGTCTTTGACCATTTTTTCCGCGTTGTCGTCGTAGCCTACCGAAGTCACCAGCAAGGGGATGCCCCATTGGTCTTTCTGATCGGTACTCAGGCGCACGTGGTTGTTTTCGTTGGGCATGGATTCACCCTGCATGTACATGTATACCCGCCAGCCAGCCGGTTCGGACAAGGCTTTTTTGAAGTCAGCCCCGATGCCTTCCACCTCGTTGGGGCGTGCCCGATACGCCCCCATGAAAGAGGTGTAACCGCCAAAGAAATCGGTGTCCTGTTCTTTCAGGTTGCGGAAATTGGCCAGGATGCACTCCACCGGATTGCGGCCATACACGTACTTGTCTTCATAACCCGGCATATCTGCCCCCATCGAGCCACGGTAAATGTGAAAACCAATATACTTGCCCAGTAGCCCATTGTCGTTGCCCAGGCCATTGGGGAAGCGTTTGCTGGTTGAATTGAGCAAAATGAGGTTGCTGTTCAGCGCCGAAGCATTGACAAAAATGATGCGGGCCTTGTACTCGATGACTTCCTTGGTCTGGGCATCGATCACGCGTACGCCGCTGGCCTGGCCCTTGGTTTCGTCGTAAATGATGGAATGCACCACCGAGTGTGGCCGAACGGTCAGATTGCCCGTTTTTTTCGCCCAGGGCAAAGTGCTGGTCACCGAGCTGAAGTAACCACCATATGGGCAACCTCGCATGCAGAGGTTGCGGCGTTGGCAGCGACCACGCCCTTGTTCCAGGTGAATCTCGTTGGGTTCAGTGAGTTGTGCCCAGCGGCCTTGCACCAGGTAGCGGTTTTTGTAGTGCTCCAAAAACTTCTTTTGCAGGACACTTTCGACACAATTCAATTCGATGGGGGGCAAAAATTCGCCGTCGGGCATGGACTCAATGCCATCCTGGTGACCACAAACCCCGATGAATTTTTCCACATGACTGTACCAGGGTGCCACATCCTTGTAGCGAATCGGCCAATCGATGCCATATCCAAAGCGGGCTGGCGCCGAAAACTCGTATTCGCTCCAACGCTGGCAAGCCCGTCCCCAAATCAGGGATTTTCCACCCAGCTGATAGCCCCGCACCCAGTCAAATGGCTTTTCCTGTACATAAGGATGGTCTTTGTCCTGTACAAAAAAATGCGCAGTATCTTCGTTGTAGCCTGCCGCCTTGCTGATCAGGGGATTTTCTTCCCTTGTCTGGCGGGGCAAAAAATTTCGATGCTTGAATTCCCAGGGTTCGGTAAAGGCAGTAGGGTAATCGGCAATGTGCTCGATATTGCGGCCGCGCTCCAATACCAGGGTTTTTAAGCCCTTCTCGCACAATTCTTTTGCTGCCCAGCCGCCACTGATTCCCGATCCAATGATGATGGCGTCGAAATCTGACATAGCTTGTGTTTTTGTTGGAACAAGTTAGGAGAGAATGCTGAGAAAAAAAGTAGAAATTTTTGCTGTACCCAACGGATAGATCACCGTTCATTTAGCATCATTTTTTCTTTTCACACAATTAATATTTCAATCCCCCCGTATTTTACTTAATTTGCTTTGGTTTAACAGGCTACTTCAAAAAACTAAAATATGAACAGACGAGAAGCAATCAACACAGGTTTACTGAGCCTTGCGGCGATGCAAGCTCCCAGCATGGTAAGCTCCATGCTAGGGGGATCAAACCAAAAAGAAACAATCATGAAAACCAAAGCTCCTTTTCACCACTCTGTATGCAAGTGGTGCTTCGGCGACCTTCCGCTTGAGGCCATGGCCGAAAAGGTCAAAGACATGGGCATCACCTCCATTGAATTGGTGGGTGTAGACGACTGGGCCATTCTCAAAAAGCACGGCCTGACTTGTGCCATCGGCAATGCCCCATTCATCAGCCTTACCGACGGGTTTAACGACGTCAACAACCACGCCAAGTACCAAAGCATGTTTCCTGACCTGCTCAAAAAAGCAGCGGATGCAGGCATCCCCAATATCATCGTTTTCTCGGGCAATCGCCGTGGAAAGAGCGATGTGGAGGGTATGGAAAACTGTGCCAAAGGCCTGGATCCCATCGTGAAACAAGCCGAAAAACTGGGCGTAACCATCGTGATGGAACTGCTCAACAGCAAGGTCAACCACAAGGATTACCAATGTGACCACACTGAATGGGGCGTGCAATTGATGGAAAAAGTGGGGAACACCAACTTGAAGTTACTGTACGACATCTACCACATGCAAATCATGGAAGGGGACGTTATTGCCACGATCAATAAGTACAACAAATACTTTGGGCACTACCACACTGCGGGTGTACCCGGACGGCACGAGATTGACGAAAATCAGGAATTGAATTACCACGGAATCATGAAAGCGATTGCGGCTACTGGTTTCAAAGGCTATGTAGCGCAGGAGTTCATTCCGATCGCGCAGGATAAATTGGGCAGCTTGCGCAAAGCTGTCGAGATTTGTGATGTAGCGTAAAGAATAAATCGGCGGTCGGTCGTCCCGACCGCCGATTTATTTTACTCCCAATCGCAGCCAATCGGCGCGCCATCAGGCATCGCGGGTGCTGCTGGCACTTTATACGCAGCAGGATCAGCGCGGAAACTGCGCAATTGCTCCCGCAAATATTCATAGTGCGCCCGTTGGTTGATGTCTTCCACTATCAATCGACCGAGCAAGTATTTTTCTATCTGGGTCAGGCGCAATAAAGCATGAGCCGACACTTGTTGGTTGATTTCTTTGTCGCCCGCCAAATTGAGTACATGCAACACCAGTGATTTCTCCACCATCCGGTTCAATTCCTGCAAGTAAGGCGTGAGTGGGCGTTCTCTTTGTACTGCCCCAAACAAGACATCAAACAAACCACTTAGTCCCAGTCGCTTGCTGTCGCGGGCATTTTGCTCCACCAAACGCGCCAAGCGTTGCGGATTGAGGAGCATATCCAGCGTATGTTCTACTGAGCTTTCGGCAGCAGCAATCGGATCAAAAGTAAGCCCGGTATGTACCTTGAACAGTTCCCGGTCGCGGCGATAACCTGTCGGCTGAGGAGGAATCAAGGCAATGACTCGTTCCGGAATAGCCAAAAAGTCGGAGCTAAGCGTGGCGATCAAGGCATTTAGTGCATCGCGTTGTGCAGCATCCTCGATCATTTGGTTGGTAGCCTGCCCATCACCACGTACGGCGTAGGTATAATTCACGCCAGCAACCAGTTTCGCAGTGGCCTCTACCTGATAGCGATGTGCCAAATAAACCGGCACCAGCACACTCTCCAAAGTTCCCATCGGAGCACCCATTGGGATGTTTTTCTCACTGAATCCATTCAATGCTTTTTGGCGCACCTGGATGATCCGGCGCAATTCTTCGGGGGCTGACTTTCCGCCGTCCCACAGGTGGGAGTAAGGATGTGCGCCACCGGGTGCTCTGGAATCTTCGTCGGTGATGAATTGGAAACCCAGTTTGATGTTTTCGTCCAACATTGCTTTAAGGGCTGCTGCCTCATCCACATTGTCTGGGAAATCCTGGTAGCCATACGTGATGCTGCGTTTGTCCCAGTCGCCAATGCCCACGGCATAAGCTTTAGAAAAGTCGATGTTGCCTGCATTGTCCAGCGCAATCAGTGGGTGCGGATAATCCATTACGGAAGCGCGGTCTTTGACGCTGGCCGCAAAATTGTGCGCCAGTCCCAGGGTGTGCCCCACTTCGTGCGCCGACAATTGCCGCAAGCGGGCCAATGCCATTTCCAGTAAGCGAGGATCCGCAGTGGTGCCATTTTGATATGCTTCCACCATGCCCTGGGCAATCAGGAAATCTTGCCGTACCCGCAAAGATCCCAGCAGTACATGTCCTTTGATGATCTCACCAGTACGCGGGTCAGTCACCGTGCTGCCGTAGCTCCAACCACGGGAGGAACGGTGCACCCAGTTGATCAGGTTGTAGCGCACATCCATGGGGTCGGCGCCTTCGGGCAATACCTCAACCTGGAAGGCATTGCGGTAGCCTGCGGCTTCGTAAGCTTGGTTCCACCAACGCGCTCCTTCGAGGAGGGCAGATTTGATGGGTTCTGGCGCACCCCGATCGAGGTAATAAATGATGGGTTTGACCGGATCACTGATGGCCGCCGTAGGGTCTTTTTTCTCCAAACGGTGACGGGTGATGAAACGTTTTTGCACGGGTTGGTCAATTGGAGTAGCATAATCGCGGTATCCCGTCATGAAGTACCCCGAGCGGGGATCATAAATCCGAGGCTTGAAATTGGCATCAGGCAGTTCGACCAAGCTGTGGTGCATGCGCACCGTAACTGCATCTGGGCTAGGGGTTACAGAACGCACCCATTCGCCTTGGGCATCGCCGGTAAAGGTGATGAGGGCTTCAAATTCGCTATTTTTGGGAAAATTTTTGGTTCGTTCCAGGAAAATGGCCGAGCGACTGGCATCCACATTGTAGCTGCCTTGTCGAGCGGCGCGCAAGCGATTGGCTACGCCGTGGGCATCCCGCAGCAAAAACGGGGTGAAATCGACAAGAACTTTGCCGCCTTCTTCGGCCTCTGCTTTGAAGCCCCAAAGGGTGGAACTGGCAAATGCTTCGGCAACGGAGCGGGCTTCGTCTGGATTTTTACTGATGGCGCGGTAGTCGTAATTGGGTTGAATCATCAATACCTTGGGGCCAACGCGTACAAACCGCACGATGCGCTCGCTGCCCAACTGGTTGCGATCCAGGCCGATGTCGTTAGAACCTACGCCTGCGGAGAGGCCATTGACATACAGGATTTCCTGATCCCATTTGTCGATTTCGAGCCAGATTTTTCCTTCTTTTTCGTCCCAATAAAAATTGAAATAGCCAGTATAGGCTTTGCTGTTTTTGGTTTTGTCCGCAATGCTGGGTGTTTTGTCCTGGCTCCAGGAGGTAACTGCAGCCAAGGCCAGCAAGAGGAGGAGGGCGTATTTTTGCATGTTAGTGCGTATTGTTTGGTGAGTGATAGGGTAAAAATAGGAAATAAATGGTTGCGCTAAAAAACACCTGCTAAGCAATTACGCCAAAGCCACAAAAAACAACCAACTTTGGCCACTTATAAAATTCATACTTTTAGAAGGTGTAAACCAAAGGTGTTAAAAATTATCTTAATCATTTCATTATCAGTTACTTATTTTTATTTCTCTAATTTTAAACTTGGCCAAAGTTGTGCTTTTTTCTTAGTTTTGGCCACTTATAATTTTTTCAGCAATTTTTTCTCAAAAACAACGGTATGAAAAACCTGCTCTTGCTACTGCTTTTACTGCTCGGCAATCTTGCCCATGCCCAATTTTTCAAACAAGACAATGGCCTTGCCCATACTTTTTCCATTGTAGCCCGCGATGAAAAAACGGGAGAAATGGCGGTTGGAGTCCAAAGCCATTGGTTCAGTGTGGGTACCTCTGTTTCCTGGGCTGAGGCGGGGGTAGGCGCAGTGGCCACCCAATCTTTCACCAATAAATCTTTCGGCATTCGGGGTTTGGCCTTGCTCAAGGAAGGAAAGACAGCTCAGGAAGCGCTGGATATTTTATTGTCCGATGATCCAGGCAAGGAGGTACGCCAGGTTGGGATCGTGGATGCGAAAGGCAATGTGGCCAATTTTACCGGAAAAAACTGTGTGGACTTTGCCGGAGATTTGAAGGGAAAGGGCTACGCAGTACAGGCCAATATGATGCTGACGAACAAAGTTCCCGCAGCCATGGTCAAGGCGTATGAAGCCAATGCACAGCTGCCCCTGGCCGAACGGGTTTTGGCCACACTCAAAGCCGCACAACAAGTCGGCGGAGATATTCGCGGCAAACAATCGGCAGTTATTTTGGTGGTAAAAGGAGACGCGACAGGCAAACCCTGGGACGAAAACCACCTGGTCGACTTGCGGGTAGATGATCACGCCACTCCACTGGTCGAGTTGGAGCGCCTTTTGACCTTGCACCGCGCTTACGAGCACATGAACAATGGCGACCTGGCCACCGAAAAAAACGACATGCCCCTGGCCATGCAGGAATACAATGCGGCGATGAAAATGTTTCCCAACAATCTGGAAATGCAGTACTGGACAGCCATAACATTGGCCAACAACGGCAATGTGGCCAAAGCGGCGCAAATGCTCAAGGTGATTTATGCGAAAGATCCGAATTGGCGGGAAATGACGAAAAGGTTGCCGAAGGTGGGCTTGCTGACGGTGAAGTCGGAGGAGATGGGGCTGTTGGTGAAGTAGGGTTAGGCTACCGCAAACCCCGTATACTGCCGCTTCGCAGGAGCATGAAAGGCCAAGACGATGTCCTGTTTGGGTATCCCTGCTTCTGCAAACAAATCCGCGAAACCCTCGTCAGTTCCATCGTATTCCACATACACTTTTTCGTTTTTAATGCGCACATGCAAAATGCAGCCATAACTGCGGCTATTTTGCTTCCAGGCATTGTGGTAAATGAGGTAATTCATCTTCACTTTGTCCTCTACTAGATAGACTTCCTCATCAAGATTGGATGGCATAGTAGCAGTGTAGTCATCCAGGATTGATTTGATGATTTGTTGATAGTGTGCTACTTTTTCCATGCGTGAATGATTGGGTTTTGAATATCAAAAATAATAAGTTTTACCCTGTGTCGATCTAAAAATGTTTGAACGATAGGTTCTCGAATTAGATCCTCATAGGCATCTTGAGGCATAGCCAAATAAGGGATGCGCTCTGGTTCTTGTTCTTCTAGCAAAAGTGCATAAAAATCATATTGTCCAACAGAATGATGCAATTCATTTATGTTGGAAGAAGTGATGAAGCTTTTTATTTCAACCAATATTTTTTCGGTATTCTTTTCAGCAATGATAAATTTTTCAGCGGCAAAATCAGCTGCAACTTGTCGTCTGCCTATTCCTACTGTCAAGTAGTAAGGGTCATGGGTAACAGACCACCCTTCTTGTTCCAAAGCTTTTTTCACTAAATTATGATAAATGTCTTTTGCCAATTTATAATGGTATTTTGATTATCATGATCTTTTTTTGACGTACCCAAGTTAACATTATTTCTGAATTATCGCAACTTAGAAACAGGGTACTCGGTGAATGGTATTTTGAGGAGTCGGGCAAGCGCGAGGCTTGCCCTCTACGACATCGCCTGCAACTCCACCAACTTCCGGTATTCGCCATTTTTCTCCATTAGCTCCGCATGAGTACCCCGTTCCACAATCTGGCCAGCGCGCATCACGATGATCTCATCGGCGTGCTGCACGGTAGACAAACGGTGCGCGATGACTAGGCTGGTGCGGTCTTTCATCAGGTTAAAGAGGGCTTCTTGTACCAGTTTTTCGGATTCAGAATCAAGTGCTGAAGTGGCCTCGTCAAGGATCAGGATGGGTGGGTTTTTGAGCACCGCCCGCGCAATGGTCAGGCGTTGGCGTTGGCCGCCGCTGAGTTTGTTGCCCCGATCGCCGATATTGGTTTGGTAGCCATTTTCTGAGGCGATGATGAAGCTGTGGGCGTTGGCTATTTTAGCGGCGCGTTCTACATCTTCAGCGCCTACGTTTTCCAAACCAAAAACGATGTTGTTGTAAATGGTATCGTTGAAAAGGATGGCTTCCTGGGATACAATCCCCATCTGGTTGCGCAGATCTTTGAGGGTCAACTCCTTGATGTTGATGCCGTCGATAAAAATGCCGCCTTCAGTTACATCGTAAAAACGGGGTAGGAGGTCGGCCATGGTGGATTTGCCCGCACCAGAAGCGCCCACCAAGGCAACCAATTTGCCTTTGGGGATGCTCAGATTGATGCCGCGCAACACGGGTTCGTCGGCATTGCGGTAGCTAAAACTTACATCGCGGTATTCAATAGCCTGGGTGAAATGCTCAAAGTGTTGGGCATCGGCCTTTTCTTCAATCAGGGAAGGTGCATTGAGGATGTGCTCCACGCGCTGCATGGCTGCGATGCCTTTCTGGATGTCGTACAAGCCGCGGGAAAAGGCTTTTGCGGGATTCAACACACTGAAAAATGCGTACAAAAAGGAAATAAAAGTACTGGCCTCAATACTGCCCTTGAACACCATTCTGGACCCAAACCACAGCAAGACCGATACTACGGCGATGCCCATAAATTCGGATAAAGGTGATGCCAAATCACGCCGCCAAAACATTCGGGTTTGCAAGCGCCGATAAGCATTGTTTTCACGGTTGAATTTGGTTTCCTGGTAACGTTCCGCATTAAATCCCTTAATGATCCGCAAGCCGGAAATGGCTTCTTCCACAATGGACACTATGGTACCGAGGCGTTCCTGGACTTTGGAAGAGCTTTTGCGGAGCGTGCGCCCGATGCCCCCAATAATGACTGCCGAAAAAAGGATGAGGACAAACACAAAGCCCGTCAGGACTGGGCTGACATACAACATAAAAATTAAACTCAGGGTGATGATGATCGGTTCCCGAAAAATGGATTCCAGGGTATTCAGGATGCTCCATTCTATTTCCTGGACATCTGCGGTGATCCGTGACATGAGATCGCCCTTGCGCTCTTCTGAAAAGTAGCTGAGGGGCAGCACCAGAATTTTACCAAACAATTGTTCCCGCACATCGCGCACAATCCCATTGCGGGCTGGAGCCATGAAAAACATAGCCAGGTAATTGAACAGGTTTTTGCAGAAAAAAACCAGCAAGATCACTGCGCAAATCCGAATCAGTGCTGCTTCTTGTCCATGCACCTGGATCAAATGACTGATTTGGTAATTGAGCTGATCCTTGAGGCCCTCTGCACTCCAGCTCCAAACGGGTTCGGGTAAGGCTTGTGCGTTTTTTTGGAAAATAATATCGAGCAAGGGAATCAGCAGTGGAATACTGGCTACATTGAAAACAGCCATCAAGATATTGCTCGCAATGCTAAGCGCTACGTTGACGCGGTACTTGCGGAGAAAAGAAAGTAAGCGCCAGAAACTGGTCATAAGAGTTATAAGTTATGAATTATGAGTTATGAGCTGAGCCTTGAACCAAAACAAGGAGTTTTCTCCATTTAGTAAACAACTCATAACTCATAATTCATAACTCACAACCGGTATTTTAGTCCTTAAAATTGAAATCATTTAAAAAGCTGGTATTGAAATTTCCCTTACGGAAATTTTCATCCTTCATCAATTTTTGGTGAAAGGGTACCGTTGTCTTTGGCCCTTCGATGATGAACTCGTCCAGGGCACGTTCCATTTTGCGGATACACTCCTCGCGGGTGCGGGCACGGCAAATGAGTTTGGCAATCATAGAGTCGTAATACGGTGGAATGGTATACCCAGCATAAACATGCGTATCTACCCGTACTCCGTGGCCTTTTGAGCTGTGGAAGGAGGTGATTTTGCCCGGGCTTGGACGGAAATCGAAGTTGGGATCTTCCGCATTGATGCGGCATTCCATGGCGTGCATTTGCGGATAGCGGTTTCCACCGGTAATTGGGTCACCTGCGGCAATTTTGATTTGTTCTTTGATCAAATCAAAATCGATTACCTCTTCCGTTACCGGGTGTTCTACCTGGATACGGGTATTCATTTCCATGAAATAGAAATTCCGGTGCTTATCCACCAGAAACTCGATGGTTCCTACTCCTTCGTAATTGATGGCTTCCCCCGCCCTTACCGCAGCATTGCCCATTTCTTCGCGCAGTTCATCGGTCATGAAGGGAGATGGGCATTCTTCTACCAGTTTTTGGTGGCGACGCTGAATAGAGCAATCGCGCTCGGAGAGGTGCACGACCTTGCCATATTGATCACCCGCAATTTGGAATTCGATGTGCCGCGGTTCTTCCACAAATTTCTCCATATAGATGCCGTCGTTTGAGAACGACGCTTTGGCTTCCATACGGGCTGCATTCCAGGCATTTTCAAAGTCTTCTTCCTTCCAGACTACCCGCATCCCTTTGCCCCCGCCACCTGCGGTAGCTTTGAGGATGATGGGGTAACCCACTTCTTTGGCCTGCTTTATCCCAGTAGGAACATCAGGAAGCAGTCCGCCAGAGCCGGGTACCACGGGTACTCCAGCTGCGATCATGGTTTCTTTGGCCGTGATTTTATCTCCCATTTTCCTGATTTGGGCAGGAGTAGGGCCGATAAACTTGATGCCGTATTCCGCACAAACTTCAGCAAAATCAGCATTTTCAGCCAAAAAGCCATAACCGGGATGCACAGCATCCGCGTTGGTGATTTCTACCGCGGCCATAATGCGGGGAATACTCAAATAGGACTCTGAAGATTGAGGAGGGCCAATACAAACCGCTTCATCGGCAAACCGCACGTGCAAACTTTCCCGATCGGCTGTGGAGTACACAGCAACCGTCTTGATGCCCATTTCCCGGCAGGTGCGAATGATACGCAGTGCAATTTCACCGCGATTGGCTATGAGGATTTTATTGAACATGCTAACCTGTGTTTTCAAGTTTTCTAGTTTTGGGTGTAAAAATGTGGTCACTTCGGCTTCGCTCAGTGGCCACATTTTTACACCCAAAACCCAAAACTTATTTCGGATCTACCAAGAAAAGAACCTGATCGTACTCAACGGGTTGAGCATCTTCTACCAGCACTTTAACCACTGTTCCGCTGATGTCAGACTCAATTTCATTGAACAACTTCATGGCTTCTACAATACAAACGACGGAACCCACGCTAATGGCATCGCCCACTTTGATAAAAGCAGGCTTATCTGGCCCAGCAGAACGGTAAAACGTACCCACAATCGGTGACTTAACGGCTTTGTAGCGACTCTCGTCTCCACCACTGACCGCAGCAGGAGCCGTACTTGGAGGCAGATCTGCAACTGGTGTTGGAATTGGCGTGGCTACCGGAGCAGAGGTTTCTGCGTTGGCCTGAGTTGAGACAACGGGTAATACCTGAGGAAGTGGCGCTTGACCTGAAGTCACAACGACTTGTTGCCCTTTCCCAAAATACTTGGTGCGGATCAGCAATTCAAATTCGCCATCTTTCATTTTGAACTCAGAGAGTTCGAGCCGGCTGACCAGCTTCAGTAGTTCTTGAATCTCCTTTGCATCCATGAGTTACTATTGTTTTACGCGTTCCATATAAGCACCCGTCTGGGTATCGATCTTGACTAAGTCACCTTGATTGATAAACAAGGGGACTCTAATTTCTGCGCCGCTTTCAACGATTGCGGGCTTAAACGCATTGGTTGCCGTATCTCCTTTAAGGCCAGGCTCGGTATAGGTGATTTCCATAATTACCGACGTGGCCATTTCAAGGGTCAATATCAAATCTTTAGCAGCGTGGTAAAGGATGTCCACTTCCATGCCTTCTTTGAGCAAATCGGGACGCTCGATCAGTTTTTCATCGATAGAAACTTGCTCGTAATCTTCATTGTTCATGAAGTTATGCCCCATTTCATCTTTATAAAGGTACTGAAATTTGCGACGTTCTATCCTTACTTCGTCAATTTTTGCACTTGAAGGAAAAGTATTGTCCACCAGTTTCCCGTTGGTCATAGACTTAAGCTTGGTACGCACGAAGGCTGCACCACGAGCTGGTTTCACATGTTGAAATTCAATGACGGTCCAGA
Organism: Haliscomenobacter sp.; assembly: GCF_040403615.1. Classification (NCBI taxonomy): domain Bacteria; kingdom Pseudomonadati; phylum Bacteroidota; class Saprospiria; order Saprospirales; family Haliscomenobacteraceae; genus Haliscomenobacter; species Haliscomenobacter sp. The sequence goes on from NZ_JBBAKG010000051.1 coordinate 28,945, forward strand.
TGTCGCCTTCCCATTCCATACAGAGTCCGTTGCGGATATCGGATGTAGAAGCCATGAAAATTCTATTTAAATTGTTTCAGAAAATTTTTCCAACCTACAAATTAATTTGCAGGATCATATGCCCACTTGACGTAAATGGCGCCCCAGGTAAATCCACCACCAAATGCTGTTAAGATCAGGTTGTCTCCTTTTTTGAGTTGAGGCTCCCATTCCCACAAGCAAATCGGGATTGTACCCGCAGTAGTATTGCCGTATTTGTGGATGTTGACCATTACCTTTTCCATCGGGAAGTTGGCCATTTCCGACACCGTTTCAATGATGCGGCGATTGGCCTGGTGCGGCACCAGCCAGCTTACATCATCGGCAGTTAGATTATTGCGTTCCATGATGCGCGTCACTACATCCGACATGCCCGTTACGGCAGCCTTGAATACAGGCTTTCCGTTTTGGTACACAAAATGTTCACGGTTTATGACGGTATCAATGGTTGGCGGATACCTGGAACCGCCCGCTTTTTGGAACAGGTATTGCTGACCAACGCCATCGCTGTGGTGCAACGAATCCATGATGCCGTATTCTTCATTGGGTTCCAACAAGACTGCGCCGCCGCCATCACCAAAAATGATGCAGGTGGTACGATCGGTATAATCAATGATGGACGACATTTTATCCGCTCCAACGACAATTACTTTTTTGTGGCTTCCCGATTCTACAAACTTTGTTCCGGTAGTCAGCGCATATAAAAAACCCGAGCAAGCCGCGTTGATGTCGAAGCAAAAAGCATTTTTGATGCCTACTGCGTCGGCAATGATATTGGCGGTATCCGGAAAAGGCATGTCGCCAGTCACGGTTGCACAGATCAGCAGGTCGATTTCCTCTGGCGAAGTATTGGTTTTTTTCAAAAGCCCATTCACCGCATTGATGCCGATGACCGAAGTACCTTGCCCCTCTCCTTTAAGGATATGGCGCTCCTGAATACCTGTGCGGGTAGTGATCCATTCACTGGTGGTGTCCACCAGATTCTCTAGCTCTTGATTGGTCAGTACGTAGTCAGGTACCCATCCCTGAACGCCGGTAATCGCGGCACGAATTTTAGACATAGCGTTGGATTTGAATCCAGTTGGCAAATTGCGAGCGCAAAAATATCAATAATCTTTTGCTTGTTAACATTTAATTTAAAGCAGCTGTGGTTTTCCGGTAGGAGATCAGCCAAAGCCCCAACATCGTCAGCAAACCGTTGACTGCGATGTTGAGAAAACCGAATTTAAAATGGAACCAGGCCTCGCCATAAATATCGATTTGGTAGGTCAATACCGGGGCAATAATGCACACCAGAACCACCCATTTATCGCGTACTGCAAGCTTGGTAAGCAAGCCAAACATAAATAAGCCAAGCAATGGGCCATAGGTATATCCCGCTATTTTGAACAAGCTGCTAATCACCGCGTCATTGTTCAGCAATTTGAAAACAAGGATTTGAACCAAAGTTAACAGCGAAAACCCTACGTGCACCCACACCCGAGTGCGCTCTTTTTGAGCCTCCGAAGCAGTAGATTTGTCAAAATTGAGAAAATCGATACAGAAGGAGGTTGTCAGCGCCGTCAGCGCTGAATCGGCGCTGGCATAGGTACAGGCAATGATTCCGAGCATAAAACAGATTGCCGTAGCAGCAGACATGTGATTGAGTGCCAACGTTGGATAAACCAAATCTGAAATCAGCTTTCCATTGGCATTTTTGGGCAACTCGATGCCTTCCTTCGCCGCATACAGGTACAACATCGCCCCCAAAGACAAGAAAAGAATGTTGACCAGCAAAAATATGGAGGTAAAGGTCAGCATGTTTTTTTGGGCATCTTTGATGTTTTTGCAACTCAGGTTTTTTTGCATCAAATCCTGATCCAGCCCCGTCATGGCAATGGCAATCAGCGCCCCGCTGATGAATTGCTTGAAAAAGTTGTTGGGATCAGACAAGCCACTGTCGAAGAAAAAGACCCTGCCGTATTCACTGCGGCTGATTTCACCAAACATTTGTCCCAGGTTCCACCCCAGGGCGTTGCTGATGGTGACCACACTGAGTACCAGCGCGGACAACAGAAATATGGTTTGCAAGGTATCGGTGTAGATAATGGTAGCCACTCCACCCTTGAAAGTATATACCCAAATCAGGCCGATCGTAATGACCACTGTCAACCAAAACGGAATTCCCAGTGGGCCAGTAACGAACATATCCACCACGTTGGCAGCCAGGAAAAGGCGAAACGAAGAACCAATGGTACGCGAGATGAGAAAATAGGCCGCTCCGGTTTTGTAAGAATACACCCCCAACCTTTCTTCCAAATAAGTGTAGATAGAGGTGAGCTGCATGCGATAATACAAGGGCAGCAACACGGTAGCGATGATAAAGTACCCCAATAAATTGCCCAGCACCAATTGCAGGTACGAAAACGCTTGATTGTTGCCTCCTGCTCCTACCACCCCTGGAATAGAAATGAAGGTAACTCCAGAAATGGAAGTTCCAATCATCCCCACCGCAACCAAAATCCAGGGTGCTTTGCGGCCAGCCAGAAAGAAAGAGCTGTTGTTGGCATTGCGACTGGTGCGCAGTGATACAATGATCAACATTGCAAAATAGGCAATGATCAAGGTAGCGATGAGCCCGGGTGAAAGTATGGCTGCAAACATGGTTGTTATTTGGTTTTAGGCAAAGAAAAAGGGTTAAGGTTGCGTGGTAGTTTCTTCTGAGTTGGGCATTTCTGGTTGTGCCTCTTCATCCAGCGCTGGCGTTTCTTTAACGGGCGTTTCTACTGGCAACGGTTGTTTCTGAAAAAGAAAAGGCACCATCATAAATAAGCCGAGCATGATGGACATGTCGGCCACATTGAATATCCCCGTGCGCAGTGAACCAATGCCCATGTTCATAAAATCCACGACGCGGCCTTCCATCAACCGATCAAAAATGTTGCTCAATCCGCCTCCCAGGATAAATCCAAAAGCAGCTTGCTGGGAAACGTGCAGGTTTTGAGCGGTCAGCACATGGTAAAAGATGTATAGCAAAACCAACACTGGCACTATGGCCAATACCAAATACCGCAGGGTGTCATTCATCCCCGATCCCAGACTCAAAAATGCTCCGGTATTCTCGGCATAAACCAGCCTGAACATGTCGTTGAGGTAGCTGCGCATGGGCTGCTCCCGCAGGTTGTTTACGGCCCATATTTTAGACCATCGATCCAATCCTGTAGCCAATAGCCCAGGAATTAAAAGTACAGTAAGTCTTCTTTGCCACATATATTTAAGTTCTAACGATCACAGTTTAAATTCTAACGATCACAGTTTAAATTCTAACGATCAGGTCAATTGATCCTCTTTGGTCAAGCCTTGATGGGGGTGAAGATAATAACGGTATTGAAAATTTTAAAAAATACTTGAGCAGCACAAAATTAAGAAAAGGGGCTTTTCAAAAAATCGCCGTTTTTTTATCGAAATGAAAATTTTTTAGAATTTTCTTTAAAAAATTTGCATAAATGTAGAGTTGTTTTTAACTTTGCTTCATCAAAGCAATTGAGCGGAGCGATTTTGGGCAGCAAAGATGCAAAGATTCGCTTTAATTCCAAACTCAATTTGCCCTCAAACAACAATGTGAGGTGATGAAATTTTGGCAGCCATGCCCTCTTGTCTCGGGGGTAGGGAGCCCGGAATAAACTTAGCATAGGACCGCGGAAACGGCCCAGGGGTTGACCACCAAGTTTTCTGTGCTAGCGCTAACCGCCCTGTGAAGGTTCGAGTCCTTCCCTCACAGCCAAAACAAAAAAAGCATTATCGATTGATTTCGGTGGTGCTTTTTTGTTTTCCCAACTTCGTAATTTTTTTGTTGATTTAAACGAACTGGTTTATTTTTGTAAAAATTAGACTGCTACAAGTAAACCAACTCACAAATGTCCAACTTAGTAAACCCTGCCATCCTTACCATTGCCAACGCACAATTTGACCTGGAAAAAAAACTTGCCCAATCCGCTGTGGAGGGGCTGGTTTCACGTCAGGTTGCACGCATAAAAAACGCCCTGGAATCCTTGGGGTTACACATTCAGGATCCTCAGGGGGAAGTATACAATGAAACACGCACCGACTTAGAAGCCAGTATTGATGGGCCTTCCACCGAAAACCTCCGGGTGGTTTCAGTCATCAAGCCCATTATTTTTTTTAAAGAGGAACAAAAACTCTTGTTGGTGCAACGCGGTGTGGTGATTGTATCCGCTGTTTGATTACATTAAAATAGTGTGCATAAAGCCCCGCGCTTTATCTTTAAAAATAAACTCATGACCATAGATTTCGGCATAGATTTGGGTACCACCAATTCCTTGATCGCCCATTACAAAGAAGGCAAAGTAGAAGTATATAAAAATCCGATTGGGTGGAAAAATACCCTGCCTTCCGTAGTTGCCTTCCGCAAAGACCGCGTCATTGTAGGCGATAAAGCCCGAGAATACGTGGAAAAAGACCCCAGCAATGTATTCGGCTTTTTTAAGCGCAAAATGGGCACACCCGAAACATTCACCGTACCCAACCTGAATGCCGACAAAAGCCCCATCGAACTCTCTGCCCTGGTGCTCAATGAGCTGAAAAACTTTATTGTAGATGCCCCGATCCCGGATTCGGTGGTCATCACTATTCCGGCTTCCTTTGATACCATCCAGAGCAATGCCACCAAAAAAGCCGGCTATGAAGCAGGTTTTCAAGAAGTAGTGCTCCTACAAGAGCCCGTGGCAGCCAGTCTCGCCTTTGCCAATTCGGGTGCTGAAACCAAAGTACTCGAAGGCCAATGGATCGTGTATGACCTGGGCGGAGGCACCTTCGATGCGGCATTGGTCAAACTCGAAGAGGGCGAAATGCGGGTTTTAGACCACCAAGGCGACAATTACCTGGGTGGACTAGATTTTGACAACCTAATTATCGAGAATTTAATCGCCCCCTATATTGAAGCACAAGGTACTTTCCGAAATTTCTATGCCGATCTGAAAGGCAAAAACGGTCGACTCAATCGGCTATATTACGAGCTGTTGTTCAAAGCAGAAGAAGCAAAAATTCAACTCTCGGTGTCCAACGTGGCTGAGGTAGAAATCGAAACCGAAGACGATCTTGGCAATGATTTTGAATGCGTTGTACCCGTGCGCCGCCAGGATTTTGAGGCACTTATTGGCCCGAAAATCGAAAGTACCGTCAACATGGTTTTGAGCCTGCTCGAAACCAATGGCCTGACTCCTGCTGATCTGAATCAGGTAGTTTTGGTGGGGGGCAGTACTTACATTCCCTACGTGCGGGCTCAAATCGAGCAGGCCTTGGGGGTGCCAGTCAACTTCAGTGTAGACCCCACTACCGCCGTGGCATTGGGTGCTGCTTATTATGCCGGAGGTAAAACCAAACAGCAAAATACAAATCCAGTCTCCCAACCCCTTGCCAAAGGAAGCATCGAGGTCAATATGGCTTTTGCAAAAACCAGCCAGGAGACCACCGAATACTTTACTGCCGAACTAAAGGGCTTGTCCAAAGGTATGAATTACCGGATTACCCGCGAAGATGGCGGCTATGACAGTGGCCTCAAACCAGCACAAACCCGAATCAGTGAAATGCTGCCTCTGGTACGCAATGCATTCAATACTTTTCAATTGCGTTTTTTTGATGCAAAAAACAACCTGATCAGCTCCGACGCCAGCCCAATTGGGATCATTCAGGGAAAATATAACCTGTATGGCCAGCCTTTGCCCAATGACATTTGCCTGGAGGTGGACGATGTAGACATCAATGCGACTCGACTGGAACTGGTTTTTGAAAAAAATTCCATCCTGCCGCTCAAAAAAACCCTTTTCCGCACCATCAGCCGCACCATCAACAAAGGTTCGGACGACTCGGTGATCATCAACGTTCTGGAAGGGAGCAGCGGTGCCTCTCCTTCCAGTTGCTTGCCTTTGGGCATCATCTCCATTTCGGGTAGGGATATCCCCTTCAACCTGGTCAAAGGCTCGGATGTAGAAATCACCCTGGAAATTTCGGAATCGCGCGACTTGAAAATCAACGTTTGGTTTGCGATGACTAGCCAGGAACTAGAAAACACCTTCAACCCTTCGGAACGTTACCTGAACATCGACAAACTGCGGCAAGAGGTGAAAGAGTTGCTGTTCAGGGCGCGCAAAAACCTGGAAAAACTGGAGCAACGGGAAGACTACGAGCGGGCAGGTCGCTTGCAAAGACTCCGCCACGAGTTGGAAGAATTGGCCAGAATGTTGCCCAAATTGATGGACGAAGACAGTGGCGATCTGAAATACCAAATGGAAGAGCAGAAGCGCCAACTGGCTCAAAGCCTGGATCTGCTCTTTAAAGTGGATCGCACGGAAGCGATTCGGGAAACCTATTTTGAGGCAAAACGGCGTTGCGAAGCAAGCGTGGACAGCATAGATTCAAAAGCGTACAAAACCCGTTTTGAAGAAATCATCAAGAACGAGCGGGAATACCTGAATGGAGACAACATTGCCATCATCAAGCACAAAATTGAAGACCTGAATACGTTATCCTGGGAAATAGAACAAAAAAATCCCAAGATCCTGGCCATGTACTTTCATTATTTTTCTTCCATCCCCAACGATCGGTACCTCAATCCGGACAAAGCCCAACAACTCAAAGACATTGGTGAAAAAGCACTGGAAAGACAAAATTACGACGAGCTCACCTCTATCATTTATGGTTTGCTCGCCATCTTGCCTTCTAGTGAAAAGCAGTCAGCAGAAGTGGCCGCGCTAACTGGCTTGCGGTAAATTTTTCGACGTTAATTAATTGTTGCAAAGCGTCATTAATCTCAGTAACGCAATGACGATGGAGATGATAACCCACGTTCCACTTCGTCCTGAAGAGCCGCTTGAACTGGATCTAGCCGCTTGCAAATCGAGCTTGTTTAATTCTCCAATGAAATTATTCAATACAAATTTGAAGCGGTAACCGCCATTCAAATTCTCGACCCGATTGACAATGTATTCGCACGTTTCGGCTTGCCCGCTGTTGTAGCATTGAGCGGCCAATTCGATCAGTGCAAGTCCATAATTTGACCTGAATTCTTCGAAAGAATCGGGCAAAAAATTCAATAATGACACCACATCAGGATGAAAAAACCTTTTTTCCCCACGGCCACCAACACTGATGCCATAAGACGTCAAATTGCTTTTTGCCGACTTGAGTTCTTCCAGTCTTTTCTCCAGGGCAGTGCCAATTTCACTCCAGCATTGCTGTTCGGATGCACTGTCCCATAGTCTGGGCATTGCCAGCAAAGCTTTGCCCTTCACGAAATCGGGATTATTGAGCAACGCCACATAATTTGCACTCAATGCCGCCCCGAAGTACGGCCCAACAAACGCCTTGAATGCCTCGTTTTGATAAAGGGGATGCTCTACAAATTCATCATCTGGATTGAATTGGTGTTTTTCGAGAAATTTCTTCAGTTCAGGATCCTGCTGAATGACGTTGTGAAATTCGATGAGATTGCTCGAATCAAAGGAGTCAAACATTTTCAACACGTCGTCCCGGCTGATTTCCCGGCCTTCCCAGTTGATGGTGGTCTGTTGTTTCAAATCAAATTCAGCAAGCAATACTTTGCGGGCAAGATTCAGATCCGCCTTGGACAAAATGCCACTGGGATTCAGGTTTGCTTTAGACAAAATGCTCAATGGCGATTGGTAACGGACGGCTTGTTTTGCGGCAGTCTGACTCATATTGGGCTTGTATTTACGTAGTGCAATTTTAGGCAATTTATTGCTGGAATTTCCCCATTTGCCTCCAACAAATTATTTTTGACTGCGGTTCCTTTTGAATCAGTTGGTGCTAATTCGGTAATCCCCAATCCTTTTTCTACCTTTGCCGGGCTATCGATTAGAATTGTTGCAACCCAATTAGTCATGAAGCACTTGCTCCTGTGCATTTTCATATGCCTGAGCTGGCTGAGCTGCCAGTCCCAGATTTACATTCCCACATCCTTGATGCCTCGGGCAGGCGATACCCTTATGACCGCCGTAGACAATTTGCCGGCCAACATCCGCAATATTGGATCAGGGCGCAACCAGCGTTGGGATTTTGCCATGCTGGAAGCCCCCTATACCCGCAGCACCGTTTGGCGTGCAGCCAGCAAAGGGAGCGCAGACCAGCTTTTTAAAAACGCTGAATTTACCGCTCCGCTTGACGAACAAACCGAAGGGTATTTCCGTACCCAGGGCAATGATCTTATCTTAGTGGGGGCGGTTGGTCCCGATCCACTCAACCTGAATAAAAAATCCATCTTGCGCTATTCTCCAGGGCTCGTTGAGCGGCGCTACGGCCTCCGCTACGGCGATGCTTTTCAGGCCGATGGCAACCTGGTGCTTACCTTGGGGGAAGACGAAATTCCAAGCTGGTTTCGAAAAAAACTGCCCGTTAGCCCCGATTCCCTCCGCTTGCGGGTCAGCTACGACCGCCAATACGATGTCGATTCTTATGGGCGCATCATCGTTCCCGGGGGCATTTTTGAGGTGCTGCGCGAAAAACGCATCGAAATCGTAGAAATGAAACTGGAAGTGAAAGTAGGCCGCCGCCGTTGGCAAGACGTAACCAGATCGGTCAGAGATCGGGAATTGTTGCGCACCCAAAAGCGGATTTCGTACCATTTTTACAACAGCAAAAGCAAAGAACCGGTGGCGCGGGTATGGATGAGCTCCAATGAAAAAAAAGTACTCAAAATAGAATTCAAGCCCCGGGAAGAAGAAAACCCCGTGCAAAACCTGGCCAATGTCCGATCTGACATCTACGTCTCCCCCAATCCTGCAATTTCTGATGTGCGTTTTGAGTTTTTCAATCTGCCTCCCGGCACTTACAAGTTGTCGATCTATAACATCATCGGACAAGAAGAATGGAGCAAAATGTACACCATCAATGGCAATTACACCGAGCAGGTAGATATTTCCAAACTGAAGAAAGGGGCGTATTTGTACAGCCTCAAAGACGAGCGAGGGCGGACGCTTAGTACGAAAAGATTGATGGTTATTCGACCGTAGTTTTTTTCAATGTCCAATAATCAATATCCAATATCCAATGTCCACGCGGGTTAAAGTTGGTTCGAGAATAAACCATTTGAACCCGCGGATGTAAATTCGGGATCTTGCATCCGCGAGTCAAAACCTTGCTTATCCCTCCATTCCAACCCGCGTGGATATTGGACATTGATTATTGGATATTGGATATTGATTATTGGATATTGAAAACACAAAAAGGGCTAGTCGAGGTAAATTCTAAATTACCCTGACTAGCCCTTTTTGTGTATAGCGATCGGCATTCCGCCGAAAAAGATCGGTGGAAGTTACATCGTGGTGGTGTCCTGCTCGTCGCGAACCTGCTCGCGGTAGATGGCTTTCAACACTTCACCGCGGCGTTTTACGGAAGGCTTCACAAATTCTTTGCGTCTGCGCAATTCTTTGATCACGCCAGCATTTTGGAACTTCCGCTTGTAACGCTTCAGTGCTTTGTCGATGCTTTCGCCATCTTTGATTTCGATGATCAGCATAATGGATGATGATATTTTGTGATTCTAACAGAAAAAAATTGCTTATCCCCGAATTGGGAATGCAAAGGTAAAAAAACAAAAAAGAATTTGCAACGAATTGGAGTACATTTTTTTCAACGAAGCCTCAGATTAATAATCATCGCCGTCGTCGTCACCGTCGTCGCTGCCATCATCATCGCTACCCATGCCAATGCCGCCCAAAAGTTCGTCATCGTCATCTTCGGCACCATTAGAGGAGGTATCTTCAAGGAGATCTTCTTCAAGATCAGAAACTGCGCCGTACAAAATGTCCTGATCATCGTCAAAGAAGATGTCTTTGCCAATGCCCAGTTCGTCGTCTTCGTCTTCCAGGTCTTCGATTTCAACCGGTTTCTTTTTGGCTGGTGAAGACTTGCGGATGATGGTCGTAGTAATGCGTTTTTCCACTGGTTTCTTTTCCACTGGTTTTTTCTCTACTACGGGTCTTTCTATTTCCTGGCGCTCTTTCTTTTCAGGCGTAGGTACTTGCTCTGCTACTTTGGCCGCCAAACTCTTGGTGGTAGTTGGCACAGCCAAGAGGCGGCGCTTGTCGATCAGTTGGCCGCTGATGATACAAATACCGTAAGTCTTATTTTTGATCCGTACCAGAGCATTCTCCAGATCCTGGATGTACATGCGTTGGCGAATGGCCATGTTGTTGAGCATCTCAACATCGTTATTGATGCTGCTATCATCTACCCAGTCACCACCATGCTCGTCGCTGGTGTTTTCGGTGATTTCAAGAATTTGCTCTTGAAGTCCGCTCAGATGGGTGGATGCACGTTCTAGTTTTGTTTCTATCAGCACTTTGAACTCTTCCAATTCTGCATCTGAGTACCGTACTACTTCATTCTCCATAGCGGGAATTTTACTTTTCAAAATATTGCGCAAATATAAAATTTAATGCCACGAAATAAAGAAATCGCCAAAAATTATATTTTTGCTTTTGCTTCTATTTTGCGCGGGCATTTCAAAACCCTAAGGAAACGCTATTTACGGAAAATTAGTTTGGCCTTCAAAAAAAAATAATCAAGTGGCTGAAATACATGCTATTCATAGCGTCAGATTGTTTTCCAATGGATGCCTGTAAAATTCAACCAATGCGTTACTTTTACGATTGTGAAGGAACAACACATACTTGAAAGTGGTTCAAAACAAAAAGCAGGTTCATGAGCAGCCCCGAAAAATCTAATAATTTCCATCCAGGTCAACTTGATATACCCGAGCTGGCCCTGGTGGTGCTCATTGGCGCCAGTAGTTCCGGCAAATCTACTTTTGCCCGAAAACATTTTCTTCCCACCGAGATTGTCTCCTCCGACTTTTGCCGCAGCTTGATCACCGACGATGAAAATGCCCAGGGAGTCAATGCCGATGCTTTCGAACTGCTGCACCTGATTGTGGCCAAACGCCTGAAGCAAGGCAAACTCACCGTGGTAGATGCCACCAATGTGCAGCCCGAAGCCCGCAAAAATCTGCTGGCCATCGCCAAAGCTTACCACGTAATGGCCGTGGCCATCGTTTTGAACTTACCGGAAAGGCTCTTGCTCGAGCGCCATGAACAGCGCATAGACCGCAATTTTGGCCCCCACGTCATCCACCACCAGCGCCGCGACTTGCAGCGCTCCCTGGGTTTTCTGCGCAAAGACGGCTTTCGCTACGTCCATATTCTGGACAGTGAGCAGGATATGGATATGGTACAGTTCCGTCGCACCCCATTGTGGAGCGATTTTTCTTCCGTACACGGTCCATTCGACATCATTGGCGACGTACACGGCTGCTACGAGGAGCTGCAACTGTTGCTCGAAAAAATGGATTACCACATCGAACGGCAAGATCCCGCTCTGGATTACGGCTTTAACGTAACTCCCCCACCTGGAAGACAGGCTGTTTTTGTAGGCGACCTAGTGGATCGTGGCCCCAAGTCACCGGAAGTACTAAGGCTGGTAATGAGCATGGTTAAAAATCAGCAAGCCTGGTGCGTTCCTGGCAACCACGATGAAAAATTGCAACGCAAACTCCAGGGCAAAGAGGTGCAAGTGCGCCATGGCTTGGCCGAAACCCTTGCTCAACTGGCCGACGAGCCCCTCGAATTTGTGCACGAGGTACGCAAATTCTTGAACGAGCTGGTCAGTCACCTGGTTTTTGACGACAAAAAACTGGTCATCGCCCACGCCGGCCTGCGCGAAGACATGCAGGGCCGTGCCAGCGGCGCGGTACGCTCCTTCTGCCTTTATGGCGAAACAACGGGCGAGATCGACGAGTTTGGCTTGCCCGTGCGCTACAATTGGGCCGCTGAATACAAAGGCAAAGCGATGGTCGTTTTTGGACACACCCCCGTACCCGATCCCGAATGGCTCAACAATACCATCGACATCGATACGGGTTGCGTTTTTGGCGGCAGACTGACCGCCTTGCGCTATCCCGAAAAAATCTTGGTGACGGTGCCCGCCCTGCAAGAATATTACAAGCCGACACGACCCATCCAACGCACTACTGCTACTGTAAGCGTGAGCGCCCAGCATGCCAATGACGATATGTTGGACATGGAAGACGTGAGTGGCCGCCGCTTCATCGATACCCGTTTTGAAAAGCGGATTTTGATCAAAGAAGAAAACGCCATCGCGGCGCTGGAGGTGATGTCGCGTTTTGCGATCAACCCTAAATGGCTGATTTATTTGCCTCCCACCATGTCGCCTACTGAAACAAGCCAATTGCCCGATTTGCTCGAACACCCAACGGAGGCCTTTGAGTACTACCGCAAAATGGGGCTTACCCAACTGATTTGTGAGGAAAAACACATGGGCTCGCGGGCTGTTGTGGTGGTGTGCCAAACGCCAGAGGTGGCCACTAGCCGTTTTGGTTTGTTCAAACCGGCCTGGGGCGTAGCGTATACCCGTAGCGGGCGGGCTTTTTTTGACGACAAAGCCCTGGAATCCGCTTTTCTCCAACGCATCAACGCGGCATTGACACAAAGTGGTTTTTGGGAAAAACACGAAACCGACTGGGTTTGCCTGGATTGCGAACTGATGCCCTGGTCGGCCAAAGCGCAGGAATTGCTCAAAAACCAATACGCCAGTTTGCACGCAGCAGGAACTGCTTCGATGGCGGCATTGCAGGCGGCCTTTGAGCTGGCAACACCCCGTGACTTGCCACTGTCTGAGTTGCAAAACCGCTACACCGCGCGCGGCGAAGCAATTGAAAAATACACCCAAGCCTACCGCAATTATTGCTACCCGGTGGATGGCCTCAAGGGGCTGGTGCTGGCGCCTTTCCACATTTTGGCCACAGAAGGGAAGGTACACAGCGCCCAGGATCACCTTTGGCACCTGGAGGAAATTGCCGCTTTTTGTGCCGCCGATCCCGAACTGCTTTTGGCTACCCCCTATCAACTGGTGGATTTGGCGGACGAAACCAGCATTCAAGCCGCCACTGCCTGGTGGACGGAACTGACCGCCCGCGGCCAGGAAGGCATGGTGATCAAACCCCGCCAATTCTTGACGCGTGGAGAAAATGGTTTCATCCAACCAGCCATCAAATGCCGGGGTCGCGAGTACTTGCGCATCATTTACGGCCCGGAATACGATCATCCTGAACAAATTCAGCGCCTGAAAAGCCGTGGCCTGGGCCACAAGCGCTCGCTAGCCATCCGGGAATTTACCCTGGGACTCGAAGGATTGGAGCGCTTCGTAGCCAAAGAGCCGCTGCGGAGAACCCACGAATGTGTGTTTGGGGTGCTGGCGCTGGAAAGTGAAGAAGTTGATCCGCGGTTGTGATTCAATGTCCAAT
>NZ_JBBAKG010000052.1:0-12583 GCF_040403615.1 Haliscomenobacter sp.
GTAACTCTGGATTTTCAGGTACTCTTTTGATTGGCTTTTAAACCGAGAATTGCTGCTGCTTGAATCATCAGAGTGTTCAATTGGCTTAACTATAAAGTGATAACATGCGAACCTCCCACCTGTTCGGCTTTCCACCCCATTTTCCCACCATTTAATCCCATTTTGCCTGTTAATACCCCAACCTTACCTACATTTATCCAGTCAACTTTGTATAAGTACCTATACTTGCCAACTTTTTTACCAACTACATCATGATCGGAAGCTACTTCAAAACCTCGCGGCGCAGTTTAATGCGCAACAAGCTGTTTTCCTTCATCAACATTGTTGGACTTGCCATCAGTATGTCCGTTGGGTTGCTGCTGATCGCATTTGTGCTCGACCTGCGTTCGTACGACAAGTTTCACCAGAATGGAGAGCGGATCTATCGCATCACCAACGTACTGACTGAAAATCAGGAACAAAGCGGCAAGTTTGCCACCACGTCAATTAAGACTGGAAAGCTTATCCGAGAGAAAGTGGCGGGCATTGAAGAAGTGGCTATTTTGCGCAATGACTTTTCGCAGGACGCGAAGGTTGGCGACAAAGTTCTCCCCGTCAAGGGCTTTTGGGCGGAGCCTTCGCTATTCAGAATCTTCACCTTCCCGATGTTGGAAGGCAATCCCGAAACGGCGCTGAAAGATCCTTTCTCGATCGTGCTCACGGAGACGGCGGCAAAAAAGCTATTCGGCAATGAACCTGCGCTCGGCAAGGCGATCAAGTTTGATACCCTCGATTACCAGGTGACGGGTATCATGAAGGACGTTCCCTTCTTTTCGCACCTCAACTTCGAAGCCTTGGTATCGTTCTCTACGGCGGAACAAAAAGGTAAAGACGATAGCAGCTTTGAGGCATGGTCTAACATGTTTTCCAACTCCGTGTACCTGCTGCTGCCGGAAAATGCCAACATGTCCTCCATCCAATCGCAGCTCGACGCCATTGCAAAGGAGGAAAATCTCGCCGAGAAACAAAGCAAAATCCAACTTGAACTGCTCCCGTTGGATCAGATCGTGGTCGGAGACAGCCTCAAACGCTCCATGGGATCTCAGGGGCCGCACCTGCCCCCGGTTGTACTCTGGATTCTTGGTGGACTTGCCTTGGTGGTGGTCTTGTCTGCGTGTTTCAACTATACCAATCTTTCGATGGCACGGGCCATGCGCCGCTTTAAGGAAGTGGGGCTTCGCAAAGCGGTTGGTGCCGGAAAAGGCCAGGTATGGCAACAGTTTTTGGCCGAAGCGATCATGATCTCGTTGGCAGCCCTGCTGCTTTCATTTTTGATATTTCTCGTATTGCGGCCGCAACTGATCAACCTCGCTCCCGAGATGCAGCGCATGGTGAAGCTCCAGCTCACTCCGTCTACGATAGTAGCTTTTATTGTCTTTTCGGTCAGCGTAGGGGTTATTGCGGGCTTCATGCCTGCCCTATTCTTTTCGAAAGTCAGCGCGATCAATGCGCTCAAGAATGAATCGTCGCTGAAAGTATTCAAACACCTTACCCTCCGACGCGCTCTGGTAGTGCTTCAATACACGGTTACCCTGATCTTTATCACCACAACCGCCGTCGGCTATGTGCAGTACAAAAACATCCTTGCATTCGACCTGGGATTCAACACCGAAAACATCCTGAACATTGAGATGCAAGGAAATAAACCCGATGCGCTGCTCAAGGAACTAAGCGAGATCCCCGAAGTAACTGCACTATCCCGGTCGTTGATCATCACCAGCGTTGGGAATGCCTGGGGAGGATTTATGAAGTACAAAGATTCGCGCGACTCTGCGCTGGTTCTGACCAACAACGTTGACGAAAACTACCTGCCGCTGCATGAATACAAGCTCATTGCCGGAGAAAATTTTAAGACGCGACCTACCACTCCCGAAGCGGCCGCAGAATTGATCGTTAACCAGCAGCTCTTAAAACGATTCAACATCAGTGCTAATGACCCCGAGAAAGCCATTGGGGAAGAGATCACCTTCAACAGTTTCAATGTACATGGACGCAAAATGACCATTGTTGGCGTAATGCAAGACTTTCACTATGGCAAGGTCAACAACCTCATCGAGCCGGTGGCTTTTATGTTTTGGACACCCGGAGACCAGGCCATCATCAATGCCAAAATACAAAGCGCTGACCTGCTGACCACCATGGCCAAGATCGAGTCCATCTGGAAGAAGGTCGATCGGGTACATCCATTTCAGGCTAAATTCTACAACGAGGAAATCGAAGAAGCCTATAGCGAATTTTCCACCATAATCAAGATCATAGGATTCCTTTCTTTCCTCGCCATTTCCATCGCCTCGATGGGATTGTTTGGAATGGTGGTATTCACCACCGAAACCAGGCTAAAAGAGATCGGCATCCGCAAGGTGATGGGCGCCAGCTACGGCAACCTGATCTTCCTCTTGAGTCGCGGTTTTCTATTGCTGCTGTCGATTTCGGCACTCATTGCGTTGCCCGTAACTTACTTTTTCTTCGAAAAATTTGTGCTCTCGAATTTCCCTTATCATACTCCAGTCCAAATCGTCGAGCTATTCGCGGGCTTGCTGACCGTATTGCTGATCGCATTCCTTATGATCGGTTCGCAGACTATGAAGGCTGCGAGGAGCAATCCGGTAGAAGTGTTGAAGAGTGAGTAGAGGGGCATCGATTTTTACAAAACGATTAGACGCACTTATTTGCAAACGCTAAATGGCAATAAAAAATAATGAATTGAAAAGAATCCATTATTTTACACCTCCGATGGTTTGCTATTTGCTGAAAAGATACCTTATACCTTGAAGGTCTCGCATCAATACGAAAAATAAGGAACCTATCAGGTAGTCGTAAAAGTGATCGGCATTTTGGGAAACGACACCACAAAATTGTTGACTATTGAAATTTGAAACAGATGGCCGAGAACACTCCACAATTCAACGACATCCTACTTTATACTGCACCTTCGGGCGCAGTGAAGATCGAAGTCATTTTTGAGGGTGAAACATTTTGGCTCAGTCAACGAAAAATGGGCGAGTTGTTTGGCAAAGACGTTCGTACAATCAATGAGCATTTGCAAAACATCTTTGCCGAAGGTGAACTACCCCCTGAGGCAACTATCCGGAAAATCCGGATAGTTCAAACCGAGGGCACCCGCGAAGTAGCCCGCGAAGTGGATTTTTACAACCTTGATGCCATCATAGCCGTTGGCTACCGAGTGAATAGCTACCAGGCTACCCAATTTCGAATTTGGGCCACAAAGACACTTAAAGAGTTTATCATCAAGGGATTTGTACTGGACGATGAGCGACTCAAACAGGGTCGTCACTTTGGCAAAGATTACTTCGACGAACTGCTGGAACGCATTCGCGAAATCCGCGCCAGTGAGCGGCGGTTTTACCAAAAAATCACCGACCTGTACGCCCAATGCAGCATCGACTACGACCCAAAATCCGAAACAACGACACTATTTTACAAAACCGTACAGAATAAATTGGAGTGGGACATTACCGGGCAAACTGCTGCTGAAATCATCGCGTCCCGGACAGGTGCGGAGAAACCAAACATGGGGTTAAGCACTTGGAAAAATGCACCTGGCGGTAAAATCCTGAAAAGTGATGTATCGGTGGCTAAAAACTACTTGAGCGAATCTGAATTGAGCGCCCTCAACCGCATTGTGACCATGTACCTCGACTACGCTGAAAATCAGGCTGCCCGCCAAATCTCCATGCGCATGCAGGACTGGATAGAAAAATTAGATGCTTTTTTGCGCTTCAACGAATATGATATTTTGCAGGATGCTGGAAAAGTATCGCATGAAGTAGCTAAAGCCTTGGCCGAAAAAGCCTACGAGCAGTACCGCATCCAGCAAGACGAAAATTACGAATCAGACTTTGATAAGGAGATCAAAAGATTGAAAGATAAAACCTAAGTCTGACGAAAAACAACAATATCCGCGATATGCGCAATAAATTAAAACTCAAGATTGGAGCAAAAACATTTACCGCAACACTTTTGGACAATGCTACTACAACTGCCATGAAAAAATTGTTGCCGATGACCTTAGAGATGGCCGAATTGAATAGGAACGAAAAATATGTTCGTTTACCTCAAAACTTACCCGCAAATGCGTCCAACCCCGGAACAATCCAGGTAGGGGATTTGATGCTTTATGGTTCGAATACCTTGGTGCTTTTTTACGAGACTTTTCCAACATCTTACACGTACACCAAAATTGGGCGGCTTGACGATGCCTCAAGGCTTGTCACTGCGTTGGGTGCAGGAAATGCAACCATAACTTTTGAGCTGGAGTAATATAAATTTACCCCTCTCCTCCATACCAGGTTTTGATTCCCCAAATGGTTTTTCCTATCTTCGCCTGCGAAATTTGAAAAGCATGTACAAAGGCAAAAAAATCATCGTTGTTCTTCCGGCTTACAACGCTGTACGCACCCTGGAAAAGACCTATCAAGAAATTCCATTCGATTTGGTAGATGAAGTAATCCTTTGCGATGACGCCAGCAAAGACAATACCGCCGAACTGGCCCGCAGCATCGGCATCCAGCACGTGATCAAACACGAGCAGAACAAAGGCTACGGGGGCAACCAAAAAACCCTTTACCGCAAAGCCTTGGAATTGGGGGGCGACATCGTGATCATGTTGCACCCGGATTACCAATATACCCCACTCCTGATTCCATCTATGGTCAACATCATCGGCGATGATTTGTACCCGGTGGTATTGGGTTCGCGTATTTTGGGCATGGGCGCCCTCAAAGGTGGCATGCCCATGTACAAGTACATCGCCAACCGCTTTTTGACTTTTGCGCAAAACCTGCTCATCAATTACAAGCTCTCCGAATACCACACGGGCTACCGCGCTTTCAGCCGAACGGTGTTGGAAGGCATCAACTTTGAGCAAAACTCCAACGACTTTGTGTTCGACAACGAAATGATCTCACAAATCGTATTTGCTGGTTTTGACATCGCCGAGGTGACTTGCCCGACCAAGTACTTTGAAGAGGCTTCTTCCATCAATTTCCAACGCAGTATGAAGTACGGCCTGGGCGTTTTGCGGGTTTCATTGGGGCATTTCTTTAGCCGGATGGGCGTGGTCAAACTCAAAATGTACCAGAGATAAATCGTTTTTTGTCCAATTGCACCACAATTAATACTTTCCAAAACCCGGAAACAAAAAGAATATTACTTTAGTGCGGTAAATGAGGTGTTCCTCATTTGATTGTCTTAAACTTTAAGATTACATCATGAACCGCAGACAAATCGTCAAAGGAATGGCTGCCACAGTAGGTGGCATGTTGGTGTTGCCCGCCTGGGCCAGCGCCTGGAATACGGCATCTTTGCAAGGTTTTCAAAGCAAGCTCAGCCTGGCAGATCAAGCCTTGCTGGCCGAAATCGTAGAAGCGATCATCCCGGAAACGGATACTCCGGGTGCTAAAAAACTGGAAGTACACCGCTTTGTAGACAAAATCATCACCGACTGCTACGATCAAAAAAGCCGCGCCGCTTACCTCAAAGGGCTTAGTGCGGTTGAGACCATGGCCACTCAGTCTTACGCCAAGCCTTATGCATCCTGCACCCCGGCACAACGCCTGGAAGTGCTGACCACCATGTCCAAATCTGCCGATGCCGATGAACAGAACTTCATTCGCATGGCCAGAAGCTTGACCATTCGCGGCTACCTCAGTTCAGAGTACGTAATGACCAAGCTGATGGGCTACGAAATGGCGCCTGGTCGTTACTATGGTTGCGTGCCGGTTAAGGCTTAGGTTCTCTTTTTTTCAAAGCAACATTAAACAACAAATGGCAAATCTCAATACAGACGCCATCAAAAGCCGCACCTTCGATGCCATCGTCATCGGATCGGGCATGAGCGGCGGATGGGCAGCTAAAGAATTAACTGGCAAAGGCTTGCGTACCCTGGTACTGGAACGCGGCCGTGAAGTCAAACACGTAGTTGATTATCCCACCGCCCAATTGCACCCCTGGGAACTCCCCAACCGTGGCCAAATGCGCTATGGCGTCAATGAAGCCAATCCCGTCGTGAGCAAGTGCTACGCTTTTGGCGAAGCCACCGAGCAGTTTTTTGTCAAAGATGCCGAGCATCCTTACGTGCAAGAAAAACCTTTTGACTGGATCAGAGGCTATCAAACCGGGGGCAAATCTCTGCTGTGGGCGCGCCAAACCCAGCGTTGGTCGGCTTTTGACTTTGAAGGCCCTGCCCGCGATGGCTTTGCCGTCGACTGGCCGATTCGCTACGACGACATTGCGCCCTGGTACAGCTACGTCGAAAAATTTGCGGGCATCAGTGGCAACCGCGATGGACTGCCCCAATTGCCCGATGGCGAATTTTTGCCTCCCCACGAAATGAACTGCGTAGAGCAGTATTTCACCGAATCGATGGCCAAGGCTTATGGCGGCACTCGGCCCATCATCATTGGCCGCTGTGCACACATCACCAAGCCCGAACCCATCCACCTCGAACAAGGCCGCAGCCGTTGTGCCCAGCGTACTCTTTGTGAGCGCGGTTGCCCACTCGGTGGCTACTTCAGCAGCAATGCATCTACCTTGCCCTGGGCGGCCAAAACCGGCAAAATGACCCTGCGCCCCCACTCGGTGGTTCATTCGATCATTTACGATGAGAAAAAACAAAAGGCGGTTGGGGTCAGAGTCATCGACAGCAATACCAAAGAGATGGAGGAGTATTTCGCCAAAATCATCTTTGTCAATGCGGCCGCGTTGAATACCAACCTGATCCTGCTCAATTCCACGTCCAACCGTTTTCCCAATGGACTTGGAAACGACAGCGGCCTGCTGGGCAAATTTGTCGCTTTTCACAACTACCGCGCCGGCATCAATGCCGAATACGAAGGCTACCTGGACAAAACCACCGAAGGCAAACGCCCCAATTCGGCATACATCCCGCGCTTCCGCAACTTACTGAAGCAGGAAACCGACTTTTTGCGCGGTTACGCAGCAGGTTTTGGCGCTTATCGGGGGCAATCAGACAACCGCAGTGGCTGGGGAGAAGACCTGAAAACAGGCATCCTGAAACCCAAATTGAACGACCACTGGGGTGTAGGCTCCCACATGATGGGTGAAACCATCCCCAAAGAAAGCAACTACGTAGCGCTCGATAAAGACCAACGCGATCCCTGGGGCATTCCACAATTGCGGATCTCGGTGGATTACGACGAAAACGATGTCAAAATGACCAAAGACTTCTTTGAGCAGATGACCGAAATGTACACCAAGGCGGGTTTCAAAAACATCCGTACTTACGATTCAAACCGCACCCCCGGACTGGATATCCACGAGATGGGCGGGGTACGCATGGGACGCGATCCGAAAACTTCCCTGCTCAATGGCTGGAACCAACTGCACCAGTGCAAAAACGTATTCGTAACCGATGGCGCATGTATGACCTCCACCTCTACCCAAAACCCCTCGCTGACCTATATGGCGTTCACGGCACGGGCAGCGGATTATGCGGTGAGTGAATTGAAAAAGAAGAATTTGTGATTAGGTAGAGACGCGATGCGTCGCGTCTCTACCCAAAAAACCATAAACATGAACAGACGCGAAGCATTAGCCAAAGCCACCCTTCTCTTGGGGGCTGCCCTCTCGGGCCCAACCTTGATGGCCATGGGGCGTTGGGAAAACGCCATCGGCACGACCGTACGCGACAAACTCAACCTATCTGCCCTCCAAAAGCAAATCATTGCCGAGGTGGCCGAAATGATCCTGCCCCGCACCGATACGGTGGGTGCAAAAGATGTAGGCGTACCAGCCTTTATCGAAATGATGATCAACGATTGCTATCAATTGCCTGAACACCGCAGCTTTATGGCGGGGGTTGTGGAATTAGAAGGCATGAAATTCCTGGAAATGAGCGCTGCCCAAAAAACCGACACGCTCAAGCAAGTAGAGCAAAAAGCCAAGGAACAAATGAAAGCCTACAACGCCCAAACCATCAAGTTTGGCGACAACCAAGATATGGAATCGATGAACGCCGTCAAAATGGGCTTGCCCTTCTGGCGACTGATAAAGGAATTGACCCTGCTGGGCTATTATACTTCCGAAGGCGGCACCAAGGCTTCTTTTCAATACGTACCCAACCCGGGGAAATTTGAATTGACCAAACTGAAGCCTGGACAGAAGACCATCGTGTATTAATGCAGGTTGCATTTCCAACCACAACTCAAATCGCAATGAACCAAATCAATATAAACACCCAAAAAGCCAATCGCTTCGACGCCATCGTGGTCGGATCGGGTATGACCGGGGGCATCGCCGCCAAAGAGCTCACCGAAAAAGGCATGAAAGTACTCATGCTGGAACGCGGCCGCGAAGTCAAACACCTCGAAAGTTACGACACCGCCAACAAAACGCCCTGGGAATTTGAACACCGCGGCAAGGTGCCGATCAATTCCGCGGAAGAATACTGGTCAAACAACCGCTTTGGCAACCTCGCCAACGAAGAAGCTGGTGCGTTTTTCACCAACGACAAGCAAAATCCCTTCATCGAAAAAAAGCCTTTCGACTGGATTCGCGCTTACCACACTGGCGGCAAATCCATGCACTGGGGCCGCCAAACTTACCGCTGGGGACAACATGATTTTGAGGCCAATGCCAAAGAAGGCGTAGGCATCGATTGGCCACTCCGTTACGAAGACATCGCGCCCTGGTACAGCTACATCGAAAAATTTGTGGGCATCAGCGGCCAAAAAGAAGGTTGGGACATCATTCCCGATAGCGACTTTCTGCCTCCTATGAGCATGCTGCCACCCGAGGTACACTTCAAAGACGCGGTGATGAAAAAACTGAACCGCAAAGTCACTATTGGCCGCATCGCCAACCTCTCGCAGGCGCAACCGATTCACACTGCGCTGGGCCGCGCTTCCTGCCAATACCGCAACAAATGCTCCAGAGGCTGCCCACATGGTGGTTACTACAGCTCAATGGCCGGGGCCATTCCTGCGGCAGCTCAAACGGGACGACTGACCGTTCGGCACAACGCCATTGCCCTGGAACTGATTTACGATGCGGAAAAACAAAAGGCTACCGGTGTACGCGTGATCGATCAAATTGACCACTCGGTAACGGAATATTTTGCCAAAATCATTTTTGTGAATGCTGGCGCGATGAACTCGGCAGCGCTACTGTTGAATTCCAAATCAACCCGCTTCCCCAATGGCCTGGGCAACGACAGCGACCAGGTAGGCCGCAACTTGATGGATCACCACCTCGGCTCAGGTGCAACGGCTACCGTGGAAGGGTTTGAAGACGATTACTACTTTGGATCCCGCCCCACGGGCTTGTACATTCCGCGTTTCCGCAACTGGGACAACGACAAACGCAAAGACTACCTGCGCGGGTTTGGTTATCAGGGTGGCGCCAGCCGCAGCAGTTGGAACCGGGGCGTAGGCATGGACGGCTTTGGCGCCGACTTCAAAAAAGACCTGACCGAACCGGGCAGTTGGAGCATTGGTTTTGGCGGATTCGGCGAAATTTTGCCCGACCCCAACAACCGCATGTACCTCGATCCCGTGAAAAAAGACCAGTGGGGCATCCCGATGATCGTATTTGATGCGGCCTTTACCGAAAATGACTTGGCCATGCGCCGCGACATCATGGTGGCCGGAGCAGAAATGCTGGAAGCCGCTGGCTTCAAAAACATCAGTACCTATAACCGCGATACCCACATGGGATTGGGCATTCACGAAATGGGGACCGCAAGAATGGGGCATGATTCGAAAAACTCGGTGTTGAACAGAAACAATCAGATCCACGCTTGCAAAAACGTATTCCTAACCGATGGCGCTTGTATGGTATCCGCTTCGTGCGTGAATCCATCCTTGACCTACATGGCGCTGACGGCGCGCGCGGCGGAATATGCAGTCGGTGAAATGAAACGGAAGAATTTATAGGGAACGGGATTAATGGTTCCTGTTTTTTAGGGGGATGTTGAATGAACGGTAGATACCGCGTATTGAACATTCCCCTTTCTTTTTGAAGCACCCCATACCAAAAATCCAACTTAATCTGTAAACTCTCCAACACATCCTTACTATTTCTCATTTCTCCTCCTTTTATGTTTTTATTTTTGTCTGGCAATTAGACCTTCAATAGGTCGTTTTTCTCCTGATGGCATGCTTGAATGACTTGCCAATGTCTTTAAAAAATCCGACCTAATGAGACCAAGTGTTGTGCTGTGTTGTCTGGTATGGTGCTGTATGTTGTTCAGCTACACCAGTTATGCCCAAAATTCAGACCATGTGCCAGGCGAAATTCTGGTGAAATTTTACCCCGAAGTGCGTGCCAGTGCCTGGGCCAATCA
The DNA here is from genome assembly GCF_040403615.1 of Haliscomenobacter sp. NCBI lineage: Bacteria > Pseudomonadati > Bacteroidota > Saprospiria > Saprospirales > Haliscomenobacteraceae > Haliscomenobacter > Haliscomenobacter sp. The sequence goes on from NZ_JBBAKG010000052.1 coordinate 10,364, forward strand.
AGCCTCCTCCCTGCGCGCAGCAGGAGCCGGGTTTCAACTGGATGATGCGCCCCTTTCAGAACCCATGCACATCTGGAAAATCCGTTTCGATTCCCATACCCAGGATGAAAATGAACTACTGGCCCGCATCCGTAGAGATCCAGCAGTAGCCGAGGCACAATTCAACCATTACATCGAATATCGTACTACAACCCCCAACGATCCTGAATTTTTGAAGCAATGGCAATGGTTCAATGTCGGCCAGGATGGCGGTACTACTGGCCTGGATTTGGGCATGCGCCAAGCCTGGGACATTACTACGGGGGGGCTTACCCCTGCCGGGGATACCATCGTGGTGTGTGTCATCGACAACGGCATCGATACAACTCACCGCGATTTGAAGGCTAATCTTTGGGTCAATCGGGGCGAAATTCCCAACAACAACCTCGACGACGACGGCAATGGCTACATTGACGATTACCGGGGTTGGAACGTGAGTCGCCGCAACGACGACATCAGTGAAGCCGCCACTCACGGTACGATGGTCTCTGGAGTCATTGGCGCGGTAGGCAACAACAAGATTGGCATAACGGGTTTAAACTGGCGGGTAAAAATCATGGGGGTAATGGGGGGCTACAATACAGTTACCGAAGACCTGATCATTCAGGCTTACAATTATGCCTTTATTCAACGCCGTTTGTACAACCAAACCGGGGGTAAAAAAGGTGCATTCGTAGTGGCTACGAATGCTTCCTGGGGTATCCCTCGCGCCCTGTCGAGCGAGTATACCGTTTGGTGCAGTTTTTATGATAGTTTGGGACACCAAGGAATTATCAACGTCAGCGCTACTTCCAATAGCAGCATCGATGTAGACGCAGTGGGCGACATGCCCGGAGGCTGCAACAGCCCATACCTCATCAACGTAACCAGCATTGGCCGCACGGGCACCTTGAGTCATGCCTTTGGCAAAAACACAGTAGACCTGGCTGCCCTTGGCGAGCAAACCTATTCCACGGCCAAAAACAATGGTTATAACCTGGATTCGGGTACTTCCTATGCGGCACCTCAGGTGGCGGCAGCGGCGGCGCTATTGTACGCGGCTCCTTGCCCTACCCTTTCTTCCTTGGCGCGCCGCAATCCCGGTTTGGCGGCTTTGTGGATTCGACGCTTGTTGCTCGACAATACCAAGCCTTTACCCAAGCTGCAAAACATTACCGTCACCGGAGGTTACTTGCATGTGTTCAATAGCTTGCTTGCCCTGGCCAAAGAATGTGGTTCTTGCCCCTCCTTGGTGAGCATTGGGGTGCGCAACATTACGGTAAACAGTAGCCAGCTCAACTGGGTCAGCAATGACAGCATTGTCCGTGTTGATTTGCGCTTTCGCGCCAAAGGAACGACCAATTGGACTACGGTTGAAAAAGTACTGCCCCCATACAATTTCAGCAACTTAAAAGTTTGTACAGCGTACGAATATCAACTCAAGACCTATTGCGCCAAGGACATCATTGATTTTGATGAGCTTTTTACCTTTCGCACCGATGGGTGTTGTGAGCCACCAAATCAGGTGACCATTCCTGCCGGAATCATCTCTAATGTGATCATTCGTTGGCAGCCAGTTACGGCAGCTAGTTCCTATACTTTCCGTTACCGGCCAATCGGGAGTGCTACTTGGATTAGTTTGAGTCCGCCCTTCACTTCAGCCAATTTGCGCAATTTAGAGGCTTGTACGGAGTATGAATTTCAACTTCGTACCGAGTGTACGGATGGCACTTCTTCGGTTTTCAGCAAAAGCTTTGTATTCAAAACGGGCAATTGTGGCGCCTGCCTGGATAAAGCCTATTGCAAAGAGAGCATTCAAATCGATCAGTCGACGCAAGAATGGATTACGGAAGTGCAAATAGGCAGTTTTACCAACAGTAGCAATCGCAATGGCTATGGGGATTTCACTGGTCTGAAAGGCATCAATCTGCGCTCTGGTCAATCCTATGCCTTCCGAACCAACATGGGTTTTGTTGGCAAACTTTTCAATGAATACGTGGTGGCCTGGATCGACCTGAACCAGGATGGGCAATTTGGCGCCAACGAGGCATTGTACAACTCTGGCCCCAAAAAAGACAGCGTCTTTGTAGGCCAAATCAGTATCCCAACTGGCACATTGGCTGGGTCTACTAGGATGCGGATTGCCTTGCGGTACAACACCGAACCCAGCACCTGTTTTTCGGGAAGTACCAATTATTATGG
>NZ_JBBAKG010000052.1:12683-19158 GCF_040403615.1 Haliscomenobacter sp.
TGATTGGGCAAAAGGACTTTACCTGGTGCGTTTGCGCAGCAATGCGCAAGTGAAAGTGTGGGCGAAAGTCTTGAAAGTCGAGTAAGGGGCGATAAAAAATAAGTGTTTCATTTTGCCTACTACTAAGCAACGGAGCAGTGAGTTGATTGGGCTACGGTTCAATCAACTCACCCTTTCAAATCGGTTGAGTTCGTCCAGCCATTCAAAAGCAGCACCAAGGGGCTCGTCGAGCAATTCCAGAATGGTTTCGTCTTTGTTCAAAATAGCGCCCAGGGAAACGAATTGGGTGTTTTCTGGGTCGTCCAGGTATTCATGAGATTCGTCGCCAGCCAGGATGCGCCAGCCAGAGTCAACGATGCCGTCCCGGTATTCGCCGAGGCTTTCCTCCCGTATCAAGTATTTCACTTTACAGCCTTCCACGAGTATTTTATTGCTAGCCAAACAGCGGTGGATGTATTTGTCAACCAGACTGGGTTCTACTTCGTCGAGGTCAGAATTGATGATGTTTTTTTCTTCAAATTCTATGGTGTCCCCGTGATTCAGGTCTTTGATGAAAAAGGGCTCATTGTCCAGTGTTCCGACAAATTTGCCATTGGATTTTTCGGTGATGATCACCCACATGCGCTCGGCGTTGGGTTGTTGGGGGTCAGCATTGTCAAAGGTAAAAATCAACTTGACCAGATTGCCCACTTCCAGCTTGTCCAGCACATACCTGGAGGGTTTGTAAAAGGTGTATTTGGCCGCAGCAGCAATGGCTTCTGCATCGTCTAAGCGCCATGGCTTGGTGTGCATGTTTTTTCTTTTTTTGGTCTTTCGTTCCTAAGGGATTTCATCGTTCCTAAGCATTTACCCACCGTGCGGTGTGAGTATGTCGGCCTTCAAATCATTGCTTCACCAGCCGCACACTCCCGTACCTGGAGCGAAGCACATAAAGGCCCGGTTCAAACCTGCTTACATCCAGCATTTTGTCCTTGCCACGGTAGACGATTTGCCCCAAAGCGTTGTACAAGTGGTAGGTTTCGCCAGCAGGCAATCCACGCAGCTCAACTTGATCGCTCGCTGGATTGGGCCAAATTTCCAAGAGGACTGTACCCAATTGGGGAGAATTCACTGCCACAGTGGTTTGATTGAGGCAATTTTTGGGGTAATTTTTCACAGTTTCCCAGGCAACGCTTTGCATTTTGGCGGCCAAAGCGGGTGATGGTGCCTTAAAATTTCCGCCCCACCATACCTGAAGTTGGTTTCCTAAACCTTCGGGGGTTTTGCGGTGAATGGCCGCATAATGCACACAAGCAATGAAATATTTCCCCACGTCATTCAAATGGATACGGTCACTGAACAGGTCTTCTATTTTGCCAATCCCCGGCAAAGCACCGCTGGGAATCAAATCGTACAAACGAGCCAAACCTTGTGCCGCCGGGATCATACAAACGGGCTTGCTGGGTTTGTATTTGTTGTTCAAATAACTCACTACACTTTCCCACATGGGCAGGTCATCGCTAAGGCGTTGCCGCCACTTTGAAGCGTTTACATCGTAGTCACAGCCGGTAGGTGTGCCACTATCCAGGCAATGCCAATCTTCGTACAAGTACACCTGAATGTTGGGATTGGAACGGGTAGCGTACACATAAAAACTGTCGGCATACTGGTAGGTCTCATTAATGATTCGTTGGTACCTGGGCACACTTTCGGTCAGTACCAGTACATCAAATTTGCCCGTAGACAATCCAAACGAGCGGTCATAAAAGCCGTAATAATGCGGAGGAATGGGGGTGTAATCCCTGGCCGTTTTGCGTTGCCACTGCCAGCGCAATGGTGCACCCGGAATACCCTGATAAGTCCAGTTAAAGGTGCCGGGCTTAGCCTGATTGGACAAGGAAGCCACCATATCTGGAATTTGATCGGATAAGCTATGTCCAATGTAAAAGGCATTGATTTTGTTTTGGGCAAAAAGGCCAGTGCTGATCCCATAAAGCGCCAGCATCAGAATAGTTTTTTGTAGATTCATCGTTTGAACGTTTATTCGATTTAGGGCATGCTCTTAGATTCCAACAATCCCATAAAGCGGGATGTTCATCATCCAGTCTTGTGCTCGAAAACGGCTCATCGAAGTACGGATTGCATTTGAAGGTGCATATTTTTCTACAAAAACCTTCAAACTCTTCGATTTTAAATTTTCTTCAGCTTTGACTTCGATCGGAATGATTTCATTTTGTTTTTGAATTAAAAAATCCACTTCGGCGATACTGTTGGGAGTTGTCCAATAATAAATCTCATGGCTTATTTTGAGTTGCTGAGCTACAAATTGCTCAGTTAAAGCTCCTTTGAACTCAGTTAAAATCAGATTTTTCTCCAGAAGTATTTTCGGATCAATCTGCGCCATAGCGTTTAATAAACCCACGTCCAAGCTAAACAGTTTAAAAGCATCCATATTGGTGTAAGCACTTAGCGGGATTGTAGGCTTTTCCACACAATGGACTTTCAACACTAAGCCTGCATCGGTAAGCCAACTGATTGCCAATTCAAAATCTTTGGCTCGGGAGCCTTTTTTGACTTGCCCATACACAAACTTCCGATTTTCCTTGGCCAATTGGCTAATCAGGTGGCTCCAAACCAAACGAATTCTTGGGACAATTTCGATGGGCGCGTATTTTGCAAAATCGTTTTCGTAACCCAGTAGAATCTTCTCCTGAATTGCTCGAACGGAATTTAGGTCTTCAAATTGAATGTAATTCGCCACAGCTTCGGGCATCCCACCCACAAAGTAATAAAGCCGTAGAAGCTCCACCAATTTTTCGTGAAAGGGTTCAATAACCGTCCAATTTTGAGCCTCCAAATGCTCTTGGAAGAGGCTCTGCCCTATGTTTTCTAAAAATTCAAAAAAGCTCATTGGATACATGCGTAAGAAGTCAACCTTACCCACAGGAAAAGACGTGTTTTTTTGCAATGAAACGCCCAACAGCGAGCCTGCCGCGATAATGTAATATTCGGGAGCTTGCTCATAGAAGTACTTGAGTGCCGTGAGCCCCTTTTCGGCTTCTTGAATTTCATCGAAGATGAGCAATGTTCGGTTACTTTGAATCTTGCGATTGGCTTCAATTTCAATGATGGAGACAATGCGTTTGATGTCAAAATCTGCTGTAAATAAGGATTTCAAACGTGAACTGCTTTCAAAATTGAGGTACACGACTTGCTCAAATTCGTTTTTGCCAAACTCTTTCATGAGCCAGGTTTTCCCTACCTGCCTCGCTCCCTGGAGGATTAAGGGCTTGCGATTGGGGGCGTTTTTCCAGCCAATTAATGAGTTATAGAGTGCTCTTTTCATTTTTTCGTATGAAATTATGCTCAAAATTACATTTTTTCGTATGAATAAATGGGATTCGATACATTTTTATTGAGGAAAATACGAAAATTGGTCATTGAATTGCCAGTTTCGTTTCAGCATACGGAGGTGGAGGTGATTATTTTGATCGCTGAGAGTGCTGCTGTTTGCATGAAGAACTCTTTTCTAAAAATTAGTGCATACTCTTGCGTCTTGAAGACGCAAAAAATGGTACGGGTCGTGAGAGACCGCGTACCAACGGTAGCGCGGTATTGTCCATTGTTTGCAAGGCTTTTCTTGATGGAAAGACTTATGCGAGCCGGATTTTTGGTACATTTAGCAAAGTATACAATTTTATACTCTGCTAAATGTAGGTGAAAATAGGTAGATTTAGCAAAGTATACAAAGACAACTGGATTAGTCCGATTTCAGGTTCCTGATCATGTCTTTCAACTCTTCGATACCCTCCTTTATTTCGCGTAATTCGTCCCGCAAAGACTCAAATTCAACGTGTTGCTGGGTGGTGAAATAAAGAAAGAACTAAAAGTCTTCATGCTCAACAAGGTCTTCATCTTGTTTTTGTTTTTATGCGCAATACCGGTTATCTTAGCCATCTATGCTCAAATTGAACTTATGTACGCACCATTCGTCATTTCCGGAATTTTGGAAGAACCCATCACTGAAAAGGTGGCTTTCACCAATACCAACCTGCTCAGCGACGTGCTCAATGCTCAGCTGCAACTTGAAAGCTATGGAGAGGGTGTAAAAGGAATTGCTTTCATTTACATTGTCACTCTACCCGCCGATGACATACACGTAGAATCATTTCGCTACCGCAAAAAAGATCAAGAGATTCATATCCAGATGCGCCTCCCTTTTGCTGCTGTAGAAAGCTCAAGCCTGGAAGAGGTGCTACACCTAATGGCCCAAAAATACCTGGATACCATGTTGGAAAAACTGCCCAGCAAAAACATTCCCGGATTTGATTGGAGACATTTTACTGCAGATGTCCAGAACTTGTTTGAACGAAAAGGCTGGCTAATGAGCTTGGCGCTGGGGTAAAAGAGGAAAGTAGTTTAGGTTACTTTGATTCTTGCCTAAAAGAGCTTAAATTGCCCTACGAACAGCTATTACATGCAAGCAATCAGAAGTATTTACAGGGTCACCCTAATTAGTCAAGAATTTCTTCAGGAGAATGACTTTTGGAAAATTTATTTGTAAATTTGAATCATGAGCAAGAATTTTGAAAACGTACTTGAACAGGTTCAGCACCTGACTAGGTCGGAACAATTGGCTCTGATTGCATCCATCGCCCAGATAATCGACGAGAATGAATCAGCTTTTTTTCCTGAGTACGTCATTCAGGAAAACCATCGCCGCTTGGCCGCGTATGATGCTGGAGAAACCCAAGGCATTCCTTATCAGGATGCACTTACGTACGTTCGCAAGCAGATAAGCGAAGCTAGATGAGCTACAACTTAATCATTTGAAGAGACCGTACTCACCCCAAATCATCCAACTCCTCTGCCACCACCCTTTCGATCCGATCCGTCCCCCCTTCTCGTTTAACAAAATTGCACCATTGGCAATTTGCCTTGCCACAGCCCTCATAAAAATCGTGTTTGCGGATTCGGGCATACGCCTCCCGGATCAATTGCCGCATAAAGGCGGTATCCTCGCCTGTAAAACTCATGCGTACCTCGGGGAATTGGCCATCTGGGTTGGGGTCCAGGTAGGCAATTTCGCCAAAAGTGACCCGTCGGGAAGAGCGGTCGAAGTGCTCGTACAGGACTTTGTAAAATAACAATTGCCGCCAATAAGTACCACCGTAGGGATTGGCCTCGGTCGGTCGGCGCAGTTTGCCCCCGTCGTGGCTACCGGTTTTGTAATCGATGATGCCTACCCGCAGTTGGTCATAAAACTCGATTTTGTCAATTGTCCCGGTCAGTGGCACCCCGTCCACTTCAATCTGCCGAATGGTGTATTCCACCCGAACGCGTTTGTGCCAGCGGCCATAGTAGTGCTGGTAGTAGCGGGCCAGTTGGCGCTTGCCCAATTCCAGGCGTCGCTCGAAGGAGGCCAGAGAGATTTGTTGCCGTTGGCGGTTCAATTCCTGCTCAAAAAAATAGAGCAATTCTTTCTCTGAAGGGAAAAGCCGCTCGCGCGACAACAGCATGCGGTCAAACAAGCGTTGCAGTGCATTGTGCACCGCAGTGCCGTATGCCGTGGCTTCGTTGTGCAAGCCGGGTACGCGCAAAATGTATTCGTAATAAAAAGACAAGGGGCAATTGAGAAAGGTATTCAGCGCCGAAATGCTCATGCGGAAATTGCGCAGCAAAGCCTCGATCATGCCTTTGTCTTGAGGGTCAATTTTGGGTTTTTGCTGTTCCTGCAAACGCAACAACTGAATATCGAGCACCTCACTGGCGGGCAAGGTTTTCACTTCAAAAGCGATCTCGGGTGCCCCCAGCAATTCGTCGATGTACATGGCGCGTTGCAGGGCTTTGTCGCTGTCGTCTTGGCGGGCATAGGAGAGGTGCAAGAAGGACTTGGCACGAGTCAGCGCCACATAAAACAAGCGTCGCCGCGCTTCGGTAGCGTCTTCTTCACCAGAAAAGGTCAGGGTTTCGGGCAGTGAAAAACGGTAGCTGTTGCGCCCTGTGGAAGGCTCCCAATAATCCTTGACGCAGTCCAGCATAAATACGGCAGTGAATTCCAGTCCCTTGGCCGCGTGGGCCGTCAGTAAATGGATTCCATCCTGTTCGTCGCTCAAGCGCGCGAGTGCCAGCGACAAGCGGTTGGCCTCCATGCGCTGTAGATTGTGCAAAAGATCGGCCAGGTTGTAATGTGGCCGCCGCAAACATTCTTCGCGCACGTATTGAAAAAAAGTATGCAGCACCTGAATCTGCCAGGTGTGGTTGGCTTGCGACAGGATGTATTGCAAAAAACCGGAGCGGTTCATCAGTTTTTCCACCAAAACCGGCAGTGGCTCATTGAGGCTATCGCTGATCAATTCTTCCAGTAGAATGGCAAAATTGGTCAGTACACTTGGTTTTTCCAGGTTCAGTTCCCCCAGTGCGGCATGTTCGAGCAGCAATTCGCGCCAGGTAGGCCGTGCATCGTTGGGGAAACTGGACAAATGGGTACTGATCC
>NZ_JBBAKG010000052.1:19258-32387 GCF_040403615.1 Haliscomenobacter sp.
TGCCGCTTTGAGGTTTTTGTTGAGTTCCAAAGCCTGCAACTGGCTGATTACGCGCAGTTGGTTGTGCTGGATGAGATGGCCCGCACTGTCCAAAAAGGATTGAACCGAGCGGTAATTTTCGGTCAGCACCACCGTTTGCAGGTCTTGCTGGTATTTGGTATAAAAATCGGTGAGGTTCTTGAGGCGGGCGCCTTGGAATTCAAAAATAGATTGATCGTCGTCGCCAACGATAAACACGTTGGGGGTGTCCCAATAGTTGATCAGTTGCAGGAGGATCTCGTTTTGGGAACCATTGGTGTCTTGGTACTCATCTACCAACAGGTAAAGGTATTGCTCCTGGTAACTGCGCAAGAGGTATTCGTGGGTCTCAAAGGCGCGCAGTACCCACAAAATCATGTCCTGGTAATCGTAACGCCGGGCCTCCTGCTTGGCTGCTTCATAGCGAGGGTAAAGTTCGGCAGCGGCCCGCAAGCGCTGCATGCGTTGTTGCTCTTCCTTGATTTTGGCCTCTTTGAGGTCGCCTTTGCGCTGTGCGCCCTGGTTGCGCTGGTAGCGAAATTCAGGACGCTCGGGCAAGCTGTTGAGCCAATTGTCAATTTGTTGGATGACGTATGTGGCAGTCCAGTTTTCCATTTTGCAGCGCTGGAAAAAATCATGGAGGTGGGTTTCGTAAAAGTATACGTCACTTTGGCCACGTTTGAGCGGATGCTCTACGTCCAGCTCATCCAATAAGCTGCGAATGAGGTCTACCCGCTCCAAATCTCCCAATGGCTCCAGATCCTGGCGACCAAACAGTTCCAGGTTGTCTTGGATGATGGCGTTGCAAAAAGAATGGAACGTATACAGGTGCACCCGGTGCCCATCAGGACCAATTAGCTGGAGCAAGCGCTCGCGCATGGCCGTTACGCCGGCATCGGTGAAGGTAAGGCAGAGAATGTTTTGGGGCTGGGTATCGGTTTCGAGCAGAATTTTGCCGATCCGCGAGGCCAGGATGTGCGTTTTTCCGGTGCCTGGCCCGGCTATGACCATCACGGGGCCTTCAATCTGCTCTACGGCACTGCGTTGAGCGGAATTGAGTTTTTCCAACTCCTGAAGGAAGGATTCCGTGTAAGTAGCACGCATGTAGAAAGGATGAATGAGGAATGAGGAACAATGAACGTATGCATTCATTGTTCCAACGGCAAGTTAAGGTTTTTGATGGCTTTTGGAAAATCTTGATTTTGATAGAGAAAGGAAAATACAAACAACCTGATTGCTATTTATATTTTAAAATAGATCAATGTTTAAGGTATTCTCTTCATTGCACAACAAAACGACTGAACCATAAAAATGCCCTATTGCTCTTCAACCTGCACCAGCTTCACGGCATCTTCCAGTTTGAGTTTGCCGGAATCGTAGTCGCGGATTAGGGATTGGGGAAGTGAATACGAAAGCTTTTTGGTGCCATCTCCCGCAGCAATGCTCCACAGGCGATCGTTTTCGCCCACCGAAACGTCTACTTTTAAAATTTCGCCAGGCTGCAAGTCTTTCAAGATGCGGCTGTATTCCAACAATTGCCGAGGAAACTCCGCTTTGAAAGCGTTGAATTCTTCAACTTGCTCTTGCTTTGAATTGACCCGGTTTTGGGACTTTACCCGGTACGTATTGGTTAAGCCATTGGGTTGCACTTCGATGAGGGTATCCAGAAAACCGGATAGAAAATTCATTTTAAAGCTGTACCCAAAACCACCAATGGCCTCCGACTCAACCGCACCAAATTGCACCAGATTCTGAGATACTTCGGTGGAGTAGAGGCGCTCGAGAATGGCAGAGAAGACTTCGAGTTCGGGGTTTGAGGTACGCGGCGTTGCACAACGGGTGATCGAATATTGAATGCGTTCATCAAAATTCTCCGGGGTTATTTTTCCTGCACGCAACTCCAGCATGTCTTGCTTGGTGATGCGGGCACTCAATTCACAATTCCTCTTGTTTTGGTATACGCCCCAGAAATCTTCTTTGATGGACCAGGTTACCCAAATTTTTTCGTCTGGTTTTATTTTACCCAAAAGGATGGTGTATTCCGCCAGGAACTTTGCGAGTACTTTTTTCATCCGGGGGATTTTTGAGGCAAAAACGCTGTCCTGTTTTTTGCTGCTGTTCCCGTTGTCATTGTCATTAATGACGATTGCTCCATCGGTAGTAATACCACTAAGCGCCCCATTTAAATATTCGAGCGAAATTGAATCTCCAATTAGATTTAAAGATCCCAAAACTGCTTCATTTCCAAGTAAAGGAATTAGGCTGTTTGTTGCATCTGCTGGTTTTTCAATTGTTTTTCCCTTTGATTTAGGAGACTTGGCCTGTTTTTTTTCGGTCAATTCAGCTACTCCTCTTACTTCAGCCAAGGCTGGAAATTGCCCAGAGAAAGTACCGGTTAGCCCATACCGCCCCACCGAAAAGGCTTGATTGTTGAGTCCCAAGAGCATCGGTTCGCTGTAGAATGGATTGTGCTGTTCAATTGAAATCAACACCCCACTGCCAGCAATGTATTCTCCCTGAACCCGCTCCAGGTTGATGGCCGTATCGCCATTGTTGAATTCTTGTTGAATGAGTTTTGTCAAAATTCCTGTCACCACGCTGATGTCTTTGTCCATCGGTGTTAGCGGGACATTTTGGGCATTAATGCGCGCTGGAAAAGTGCTGCCAATAGTCACCGGGCGGGTAGCGGGTAAACCAGTAGTCGATTTCTGTGCTACGACTGCCACACAGATTCCTAAAATCAATCCAAGCAATACATATTTTTTCATGGCCTTAGTTGTTGGTTTGGTTGATAAAAACGCGGTTGAATTTTTCCTGTTCCTGTTTTTGGTAATGCACCTGAGCATACACTTTGCCGAATTCATCTTTGATTCGTTCCAGGTCTTTTTCCCGTTTCACGTTCCAATCGATGAATCCCTGTTGTACTACCCACTTGAGTTTTTCCTGTTGCAGGGAGTGAGCGTCTTGCATGGCCACCACCAGTTTGCCCAGGTTGTCGGCTTGGGAGGCGGCCACCAAGGCAGTAAGTTCACTTTGCTGTTTTTGATTGAGCGCGGTGAGTTCGGTTTGCAGTCGGGTGATCAGTTGTAGTCGTTGCAAGTCGTTGGTTTTGCGCAGGTTGACTTCGGCTAGGGCAATGCTTTGCTCCAGCTGGTCGTAGTGGTGCGATAACTCGGTGCGCACCAGGTCTTGAATGGCCTGCGTGTCTGCCGAAGTAAGCAGCCCTTGCGTTGGCAAAGCTGTTTGTATAGACGGAGGTGCAATGGCCTGGTTAAAAGCAATCGTAACCTGGCCGTGATCGAAGCGCAATTGGATTTTGGCGAGGCCGAACCCCAGCAAAACCAATGCTACGGAGGCTGCTGCCCAGTAAGACCAGCTCAAAATCCGCATTTTCGGCGGATTGGCTGCGGGCATCGGCATGAACAAGGGCATCGGCGGCGCTTCTGGCATTTGCAGACTTTGCAGGGTATTGCGTACCTCTTGCAATCCGTCCAATTCCTCGGCCAATTCGGGATGTTCCTGCAAAAAAGCCTCGGCTTGTGCAGGGTCGGAAGCACCTTCGCCATAAAGGAGATCCATCAATTGGATGATGTCTGCTTCATTCTTCATAGTACATCTCTTTGATTGAGCGCTGTTGCGTCAGAATTTGCTTTAAGTTTTTTAAGCCCACGTAAAGGCGCGACTTGGCGGTGTTTTCAGAAATTTGCAGCAGTTCGGCAATCTCCCTAAACTTCAATCCGTCCAACTCTTTGAGGATGACAATGGTGCGTTGGTCTTCGGGCAAACGCTCTACGGCATCCATCAGCAGGCGGTTGCGCTCGGCCAGTTGCAGATCGCGATCGGGCATTTGGGCCAATGGCTGACGGGCTTCCGAAAGATTGAGTTCCGATAGCCGCGAGCGTTGCTTTTTGCGGCCTTCCATGTGGCAACAATTGATCACGGTGCGGTACAGCCAGCTCACGAATTTTTCGCTTTGCTGGAGTTGATCCAGGTGCTGGTACACCGACATAAAGGCGTGCTGCACTGCCTCACGCGCCATGTGCTCGTCTGAGACATAACGCATGGCCATTTGGTACGCCCGGCGGTACCAATTGCGAAAGAGCAGGTTCAGCGCGTGCTGATCGCCTTCTCTGGCTTTGCGCAATAATAGTTCGGTTTGCTGCTCCAAAGGATCGGGTTTTCAATTGTGTTACCCTAAGGATGAAGGTGGAGGTGAAAAAGTTTGAGCGGTTAAAATATTTTTTTTTACAGCTCAAAATGCGAAGGTAATATTGACTATAATGTAAATGGATTCAAGTAGTTATATTAACGTGAGTTTGGAGATTTATAGGTGCTCAATTTACTCATTCTCCTTTATCGTTTAATTGTTCAGGATGTTCGTTTTCAAACGCTTCAATCCACTCTTCCAATTTTTGCTGCAACAATTTCTTTTCCGGTAAGTACATGCTGTATTCCGTAGCGTAAATATTGACTTCCTTAGGTAAAGTAAGTTCTACCAGTGCATTGTTTTTCTTCTTGCAAAGCAAAATACCAATTGTAGGTTTTTCAAAAGCTTGTTTCTCATACCGGTCAAAATAGTTGACATACATCTGCATCTGACCAAGGTCTTGATGGGTGAGCTTATCTATTTTAAGATCAATGAGAACGTAACATTGCAGCAAGCGATTATAAAAGACAAGATCTACAAAGAAATGTTGTTCGTCAAAACTAAAGCGTTTTTGACGGGCTTCAAACAGAAAGCCTTTGCCTAGCTCCAATAAAAAGTGCTGTATTTTAGACAGGATAGCCTGCTCCATATCCGTTTCAGTGTAAGTAAATTGCTCTTCCAGACCTAAAAATTCCAAGGTTAGCGGATTTTTTAGGATGTCGGTAGGTTTTTCAATGCGTTGCCCATGTGTAGAGAGCTTCATCACTTCGTCTTTGTCGCGGCTGAGTGCAAGGCGTTCATAAAGGCTCGAATGATATTGGCGTTCTAAAGTGGTCAAACTCCAGTTGGACTCCAAACATTCTATCTCGTAAAAATTGCGTTCGTCTGGATTTTTGATGCGCATCAGTACAAGATAATGTGACCAAGAGAGCTGAAAACGCAATTTTTTCAATTCAGCAGACAGTGTCTGCTGAATTGAAAATACCTCGTAAAACTTTCTCATCTGTCGCAGATTGGCTTCGGAAAAGCCCTTTCCAAATCGTCTAGTCAAGTGTTCCGAAAGATTTTTTAGTATCTTTTTTCCGTACTCGGCTTTTTGCTTTCCAGATTGCTTATCCTCTACAATCATTTTGCCTATCTCGAAGTAGGTATGAACCATAGCAAGGTTGGCCGAAGAAGCAACTGTTTTACGTGCCTGTTCAATCAGATCAGCTATTTTTTGATAAAGTTCTTGTTGTGATTCCAGTTCAAATTTCATACCCAACCCTTCCAATTGTTTTTGATTTCAGCCTACAATTCTGCGGATTCAGCGAATGCCCGGGAACTAAAGTAAACTTTTGACAGACTCTTTATTGATTTTGCTTCTTACAACATTCACAAGAACAAAAGAAATTGTGGCCATTGGTTTGTTTTGTTGTAAATAAAGAACATTTTGATGGAAAAAACAATAGTAAGTTGATATTGAAGAGAATTAAAAAATCACAAAAACAACAGCACCATCGCCACCAGGCACAACCCAATGGTCATGCGGCGAAAAAAACGATCTGAGAAACGGTGTGCCAACCAGATGCCCGCTGCTGAGCCTAAGAGAATGACCGGGGCAAGGAGCAAATTGATCTTAACGGTATCCAGGGTAATGGTGCCCCAAAAGAAAATCTGAAACGGCAATTTGATCAAATTGACCGTGAAAATAAACCAGGCTGCGGTACCAATAAAAGTTTGCTTGGGCAATTGCATGGCCAGAAAGAAAACGGTGGTAGCCGCCCCGGCCAAATTGCCAAACATGGTGGTGATGCCTGCTAAAACCCCCATCAATGCAGCAAACCACCATTGATTCGGAATGGTGGTGATGCCTCGGTAATCCCGGTAAATCATGAAACCCACACTGCCCGCAAAGATGACGCCCATGATGCGTTTGAACACCAGGTCATCGATCTCTTGCCCCAGCCAGGTACCGATTATCACCCCGAGGATTGTCCAGGGCAAGAGCTTCCAGTAATACGGCCATTCGGCATTTTTGCGGTAATAAATCACTGCGGCACAATCGGCAATGATGAGCATGGGAAGGAGCATTCCGGAAGAAAATTTTCCACCAAAATACCAGGCCACCAGTGGTACGGTAGCGGTGCCCAGGTTGGTGATGCCCCCTTTGGCCATGCCAGTGCACAGCGCAGCCAGCGTCAAAACAGCCCATTGCATGGGGCTAAGCGATTGAATTGAAAATTCCATTGCAGTAAAAGTCGGAAGTATTTGGGGCAATGGGCGCAATCCGCGCAGTTTTTATTTTCCAGGAGGAATGGCTAGACCTACGGATGGAATGTACCATTGGTTTTTTTGCAAATCCACGCCGCCGCCCATTTGCTCCTGCACGGCGCGGTCGGTGATGTATACGCCCCATTTGGCCATTTCTTCAAAAGTATCGATGCCATTGTTGGGGAAACCAACGCGGGTGCGGTGGATGTTGAATTTGTTGGCAAGCTTTCGGCCAAAAGCTTTTTCTACGCCTTCCTTGCCGAGCATAAAACCCAGCAAACCGCCCCAGGTGGCGGTAGGATTGTCGGAATCCCAGCCTGCCAGCGCACCAATTTTGATGGTTTCTTTCAGGTCTCCTTCGCCGTACAACAAGCTAATGATACTCGATGCAAAGTTGATTCCTGCGGCATAACAAGCGTTGCAGTACCTTCCTTGTGCAGTCATCGTGTACCCATCGGCCTGATCGACCTGGTAACGTTGGTACACCTCATCGCGGGTTTGTTCCCAGGGAATTTTGGCCTGGTAACGGCTTTTGACGAAGTCGTACATTTTAGCCGAATAGGAATCATTGGGCAGGCGTTTGCGGGCTGCATCGGCCATCCATTGGGTTTTTTCTTGCAGGGACTTCTTTTCATCCACGGATGATGCCAGGGAATACATGATGACGTAGAATTCGGAAATCCATTCGGCGTTTTCGCGGGCTGTCGTTTGAATCGGCAAGTGTGCCATCTGGAGGGCAACATCAGGCCGTGCTGGTGCATACAGCCCAAAAATCTCGGTGGTGAGCTGGGCATCAATCATCTCAAATTCAGGGTTGTTTTTGGGGTCGCTGGTCGCGGGAGGTACCAGGCCTGTTACCATCAAGTCAAGGGCTTTTTGGTTGGATACCCACAAGAAATTTTCTTCTTCTTGCTTGATGTGCTTGAGCCATCCCGCTTTAATCTGTTCCCCCGTCAAAATGGAGGTTTTTTGGGTATACAACAGGTATTGGTAGATGTACTCGATATCGGTATCGTCATCAGCACCCCAGACGTCACCTTCGTCTCTGAGCACAAAATCCAGGGTCGGCGACCACTTGCTGGCGGTGGTTTTGTCCCAAATATTGGGTTGATCGGGTTTGCCCCAGTCTACACGGGTATAAAAAGCTCCAGTTTTGATGTCCCCGATGTTGCCAATTTTGTCCATTTCGGTCACCAGACCGGTCCAGTTGGCAATGCATTGGGCCAGCCAGAATCCGTAGAGTTTGTTTTGGTAGCTTGAGCGGGAGATGATGCGGTCAGTGAGTTTGGGCGTATAATTTTTATAAGTCAATTCAGGATCTAGCAAGGGGTTGGTTTTGGATTGCGCAGTGTCGTTGTGGGTCATTTTGACTCCACAAGCGGAAAAGCATAAGCACACCAAGAAAAAGCTGATGCCTTGCAAAAACAAATTGATTGAACCGTGACGTTTCATGCTGCGGTATTTAAAAATGGATGTAGGTAAAAAATTTAATCTTGAAAGTACACTCTTCAATCCGGACATACAAACTGAAAACCAATGCCATGCACATTTTCGATGCGAATGTTTTCGTCCTTTTGTAGGTATTTGCGCAAGCGCGAAATGAACACATCGAGGCTGCGCCCCAAAAAGTAGTCGTCTTCGCCCCAAATTTGCTCCAGAATGACCGAACGGCGAATTACTTGCCCCCGATTGCTCATCAGGTAGCGCAGCAGGTCGGCTTCGCGCTGGGTCAGGCGGCGGATTTCGCCGTCTTTGTTCAGGGTCAGGTTGCTGTAATCAAACAAGTACTGCCCGATGCGGATCAACTTGGGCATTTGGGGGCTTACCATATGCCGGCGGCGCAAAAAAATCTCCACTTTCAGCAGCAACTCTTCGATGCTAAAGGGTTTGGTGAGGTAATCGTCGCCACCGATGCGGAGTCCCTCTAGGCGGTCTTCCTTGAGCGATTTGGCGCTCAGAAACAAAATGGGTACTTCCCCATCGTATTTGCGGATCTCTTTGGCCAGGGTAAATCCGTCCACTTCAGGCAGCATCACATCGAGGATGCAAAGATCAAAACGTTGGTTTTGAATCACCTCCATGGCTTCTTTGCCATCCATGCAGCAAGTGATGGTGTAGCCATTCATCTCTAAATTGTCGCGGGTAACAAAGCTCAAACTCGCGTCGTCTTCAACGTACAACAGGTGTGCTTTCATGAGCAGGTGTGTTTTTGGGATGGGTACGGGGAATCACGATGGCCATACAGGTGCCTTGACCCGCATCGCTTTGCAAGCGAATTTTCCAGCCATGCGCCAGACAAATCCGCTGCACATAGTAAAGGCCCAATCCAAAGCCTTTGACGTTGTGCACATTCCCCGTAGGAATGCGGTAAAATTTTTCAAAAATCTTGGCCTGATACTCTTTAGGTATGCCGATGCCAGAGTCTTGAATCTTGAGTTGTAGGCTCAATGGACTCAAGGCTTCCAAGCTAACCATTATCTTGGGTGCTTCGAGGCTGTACTTGATGGCGTTGTCGAGCAAACTGTGCAGGAGGTTGGTCAGGTGAAAGCGATCGCCCCAAACGGGTTCTATCGTTTGATCCAGCTCCAATTCCAGCTTGCCTCCGCGTTCTTGTACCCGTAGGCGCGCACTGCTGGTTACGGTAAGGATCAGGTCACTCATATCTATCCATTCCAGGTGCAGGTCAAAATTGTCTTTTTCAAAACGCGCAATGTCCAACACGCGCTCTACCTGGTGATTGAGGCGGGTATTCTGCTCTTTGATGATGCCCGCGTATTGCAACAGGCGTTGGTCTTTTTGTACTTCGGTATGCTTCAGAAAAACATCGGCGGCAATTTGGATGGTCGAAAGGGGCGTTTTGAACTCGTGGGTCATGTTGTTGATGAAATCCTTCTGCATTTCCGAAAAACGCTTTTGCCGGAAAATGATCCACAAGGAATAAGCGAAAAACAAAACGGTTACAAACAAGATCCCAGTCAAGATCAGTGCGATCTGCATTTTTCCAAACAGAAAATTGCTGCGGTTGGGAAAACGCACCCCGAAATAATAGGTAAAATCTTGATCGGATGGCAAATTGCTGCGATCCTGCACACTCGGTGCATTGTCCTGATTGCCGTAGGTGCAATAATTGCCATACACCATCTGGCGATTGCTGCAATCAAAAACAGCGTATTCAAAATCGATGCGCAATTGCTGGCGCTCCAGTTCTGTTTGCAGGTAAAATTCCAGCGCCGAAGGGTCAATTTCCGTTTCGGTATTGACGATGTAATAATTGGCGCTGCGCTGTTTGATGAGGTTGCGGGCGGGCAGCGAGATGTCGTTCATCTTGGCAATAGACTGCGCCACCCGATACAAAGCGCTGTGTACCCGCTCGTTGAATTCTTCCTCGTTGGTGTTCCAATTGTTGACGACCCAATACGTCTGCAAGGACAGAATCCCGATGATGGCCATCACCCCCAGGAAAAACACGCGGAGAATTTGGACGTCTTTCATATTGGGATTCACTTGTCTTGCACCTCATTGCACCAAAAAATCAGCTGGTCGCTACGCTTTAAACCGCTACTTGCTTCACTGGTCGGAATACAAAATACACCCCGATCAAAATGAAGGGAATACTCAGCAATTGTCCCGTTGACAGTACATTATTGAAAGCGGTCTCAAAACCACCCTGGCTGCTTTTGAAAAACTCCATGATAAAGCGAATGCCCCAAATGAAAATCATAAACAAGCCAAACATGTAGCCCAGTTTGTGTCGTTTTTCGGTACGCCAGTAAATGTTGTACAGCACAATGAAACTGATCAAGTAGCTGATTGATTCGTACAACTGTACGGGGTGACGGGCTAGTCCGTCGGGGCCATCTACCCGTTCAAAAACGAATCCCCAACTTACGGTAGTTGGATTGCCCAGAATTTCGGAGTTCATTAAGTTGCCCAAACGGATGAAACAACCAGCAAGGGCAGTGGGTACGACCACCTTGTCCAGAATCCACAATACCGATTTTTTGGAAACGCGCACTGAAAAAATCCACAAGCAAAGAATCACTCCGATGGCGCCACCATGACTGGCCAAACCGCCCTTCCACACTTGAGGGATTTCAATCAAATGCTGGCTGTAATAGGCCCAATCGTAAAAAAAGACGTGCCCCAGACGTGCGCCCAAAACTGCTCCAACTACGACGTATACAAATGCTTTGTCCAGCCATTCTTCAGGGGCTTTTTCTTCCTGAAACATGCGGCGCACAATGAACAAGCCCAGCAAGAAGCCGGAAGCAAACAAAAGCCCGTACCAACGCAGGGTAATTGGACCGATCGAAACGATTTCTGGAGAAGCATTCCAGTGGATGTAATTCAAGAGCATAAGATCTGGCATTGTGGTTAACAGCGCTCAATTATAGCACAAATCGAGCAAAAAATGGGAACTTGTTGTAATTTTTTGCTTTAATTGACAACTCATTAACTAGTTGTGCAGGTTTAAAAAATATTACAATCTGCCTTTAAAATTTTCTGTGGAAAAAGAATTCGTCCAGCTCGTACAACGGAATGCCGGGATCATTCACAAGGTCATTCAACTTTATGTGGATCACCCTGAGGATCGCCGCGACCTCTACCAGGAGGTGCTGCTACAGGCTTGGAAGTCGTACGCTGGCTTCAAGGGTGAATCGCTTTTTTCGACCTGGCTTTACCGCATCAGCCTGAATACTGTACTGACCTATCGCCGCCGCCAACGCCTGGATTTCAGCGAATTGACTACCCAACACGATGCTGCTATGGAGTCTTCCGCCCCAATGGCTGAAGACGGCGAACTGTTGCTGCTGGCCATCAAACGCCTCAACGAAATCGACCGTCTTATCCTTACATTGCACCTTGATGGATACGAAAACGAAGAAATTGCCCAGGTCACTGGCCTGAGCAAAAACAATACCACGGTGCGTTTGCACCGCGCCAAGCAAGCCGTTATTCAACGCCTGAAAACCTGGACTAAGGCCAAAATTTGAAGGACTATGGATTTACAGCAAGAATGGAATAAATTGCAAGAAACCAATCTGGCAGCGCTGCCACTACCAGCAGAAGATATTCTTGCGGCCTTGCAGCACCGTTCCAGCGCGCCATTGGCCAAGGTGGAGCGCATCGTCTTGATTCGGCTTTACGCAGTATTGGGCTACCTGGTATTGGCTTCAGGATTCATGGCCTACAGTTGGGCTTACCCCGAAAAAAGAGGGATCGCCTGGATTATCCTGGGGTATTACCTTGTTGCGTTGTTGTTTAGTCTTTGGCAACTTTGGTATTTGCGCCAAAAAGCAGTACTCATGGATGGCGATTTGCTGCACACGCTCAAAGGGTATTACGCTTTGGTCAAATTGAACCTGCGGATCGATGCCATTGCCAATTGGTTGGTATACCCCATGTCTTTTGCATTGGGCTTTTTTTATGCAGTAATTGATCCTGGCGAAAGCGTGTGGGGTATTCTCCAGAAACCCGGGTTGTCCATCCCACTTACTTTGGGAATGCTGATCATTACGCCTTTGCTATGGTGGTTGAATCAACGCATCAACCAGCAGGTTTTTGGAAATCTACTGACGCAATTGGAAGATAATATTGCCGATTTAAGCGAAAAGGAATTGTAGAAATCGCTTCAAAAAAACGCCTTTACCAACAGATACAACACCGAAGGACACATCAAACAACCCAAACCAGTATAAAACGTAGCCGTCATGGCACCATAAGGCACCAGTTTGGGGTCGGTAGCCGCCAAACCCGCCGCAGTGCCACTAGTGGTACCCATCAAGCCTCCGTAAATCATGGCAGCCTGAGGGGTGTTTAAGCCAATGAACGGCGCAATTAAGGGCGTTCCGATGGTGACCAAAATGGACTTGACCACTCCCGCAGCGATGCTGATGGCGATGATTTCTGAATTCGCCCCAACTGCAGTACCCGTCACCGGCCCTACTACAAAAGTACAGGCACCAGCCCCGATGGTCGTAACGCTTGCTGCATCATGGTATCCCATGGCTAAGGCAATAACTGTGCCCGCAACAAATGAAAAAACAACCCCCACAAAAAGGGACACAATCCCAGCCAAACCTGTTTTTTTGATGATGCCAAAACTTGCCCCCATCGCGGTGGAAACAATGGCAAAATCGCGAAACATATTGCCGCCCATCAGTTCAAACCCCGACAATTGGGGAATATCCGCAATGCCTTTTTTGCCACCGGTTACCATGCCACCGATGTAGGCCAATACCAATCCGGTAACAATGGCCAAAGCGGAACCAGGTATTTTTTTGTTGGTCAGGGTTTTGGAAAGCCATTCAGAAAAATACATAATGATTCCAGTCACCAAAAAAGCCACGATCAAGCCATTTTTGACCAATACAGTAGTCAAATAATCCATTTATTCGGCTTTTTTGTTGAGTTTAGAAATCAAGGGCATGGTAGCCAGGCAGACCAGTACGGGAATAACCCCAGCCAGCAGTGCCAACAGTCCGCTGGACAAGGCCACGCGCACATTTTGTCCTGCCGACATGGCCACAATGATCGGGATGTACATTTTGCTCCAAAATTGGACGCCATCTTCGATGTCTTGCTGAAACCAGCCCCGTTTTTCCAACCAATTTTGGGCCAAAATAAGCAGCAACATGGCAAAACCTACCCCGCCAACATTGGCATCAATGTGCAGCAAACGCCCTAAGGTTTCGCCCGTGAGTTGCCCGA